>NZ_JACHJU010000007.1 GCF_014203795.1 Streptosporangium album
GGCATGGTCGGCTTCGTGGTCGGGTCCGGGCTTGGCGTGGTGCTGATGGGCGTGTGGCCGGCGCTGTGGCTGGTCGCGGCCGGCCTGTTCCTCCGGCTGGCCTGCATGAGCATCGGCAACGCGCACTGGCTGTCCATCATCCAGGTGAAGGTGGGGCCGGAACTGCAGGGCCGGGTTCTGGCCGTCAACGTCATGCTGGCCACGGCCATGCAGCCGCTGGGCTTCCTGACTGCCGGCCCGCTGGCCGACTGGGCTCAGCCGTACACCTCAGGTCCTGGCCGGGGTGCGGCGGCGGTGCTGCTGGTCAGCGGCGTGTTCCTGGTGGTCTGGGGCCTGCTCGGGCTGCGCTACCGCCCACTGCGCCACCTGGAGGACCTGGTCCCCGACGCCGCGCCGCCACCAGAGGCCGAGGCCGACCTGGACGCCATCCAGGACGGGGTACTGAGCAGATGAGCCTGGTAACGGCGGCCGACGTGGCCGCCGCCACGACCAGGATCGCGCCGTTCGTGCGGCGCACACCGCTGCTGCATCTGCCCGGCGAACGGCTCTGGGTCAAACCAGAGAACCGGCAACCCACCCGCTCGTTCAAAGTCCGGGGCGCGTTGAACGCCGTGGGACGGCTGGCCGAACGGGGCGTCGGGCACGTCATCGCCCAGTCCTCCGGCAACCACGCCCAGGCCATCGCGTACGCCGCCGGCAGGCACGGTCTGCGGGCGACCGTGGTCCTGCCCGACACCGCGCCGGAGCTGAAGGTGATGGCCGCCCGCAAGCTCGGCGCCGAGGTGGTGATCGCACCGCCGGCCCTGCGGGAGGTCACCTGTCTGGCCCTGGCCGACCGGCTCGCGGCCACAGTGGTCAGCTCCGACGATTTCGACACCATCGCCGGGCACGGCAGCGCCGGGACCGAGATCGGCCGGGATCTGTCCCGCGCCGGCACGATCCTGGTGCCGGTCTGCAACGGCGGCCTGCTGGCCGGGGTCGCGGTCGCGGCCAAGGCCGTCGACCCGGCGATCAGGGTGATCGGTGTCGAGCCCGAACTGGCCGCCGACGGTGTGGCCAGCTTCCGCTCCGGCCGGCGCACCGCGTGGCCGGTGCAGCAGACCTACCGCACCGTGGCCGACGGCCTGCGCGCTCCGGTCTTGGGTGCCCTGGCCTGGGAGCACATCCACCGGTACGTGGACGACATGGTGACCGTGAGCGAGGACAGCATCGAGGCCGCCGTCGACCTCCTGTGGCAGGAGCTGGGGGAACGCGCCGAGCCCAGCGGCGCGGTGGCTACCGCGGCCTACCTCACCCACCGGGCCACGCTGCCGGCCGGGCCCGTGATGGCCATCCTGTCCGGCGGCAACGTGGCGGTCCGTCCCAATGCCGACGATATGACGATATAAGGGAACGCTCACTCATTCGGGATTTGTGACCGGCCAGGCGCCGTCCAGCGCCACGCGCAGCAGGTCGTGGAAGACGGCAGTTCCCTCCCGTGCGGCGGGGTCGCCGCGCAGACCCCCGGCTCGCTCATGCGCGGCGTCCCCCTGCCCGCGTGGCATCTGCCCGGGCACCGGGCTGGCCCGGCTGTCGTACGGGCAGGCCCGCGCCCTGCTCGATGCGCACACGGCCGTCGGCGGGATGCCGGGCACGGGCTGGGACCTGCACGAATACCGGCACTCCGGCCTCACCCACCTCGGCGAGGCCGGGGCCAGCCTGCCGATGCTCATGGCGAAGTCGCGGCACAAGAAGCCGGAGAACGTACGGCGCTACTTCCACCCCTCGGCGGAGGCGATCGCCCTCGCCCTGTACCTCGGATACCCGGCGGTCACGTCGGCAACGATCGGTGAGCCGTACGTGTACGACAGCACGATCCCTCGCAGGCGCAGTGTGAGGCCGCCGCCCGGCCGGGGCAGGCCGCGCAGAGCTTCCACCACTGATACTGCTCCGGCAACGCGGCTGGCGGATATGAACTCTGGGTCATGGTCTGACTATGCGACGATCCTGGCAGGAACCGAGAGATCTGGTGGGTACATGGGCAAGATGCACGCGGACGAAGCGGAGACCGACGCCGACCTGGTCCGGCGACTGCTGCGCGCTCAGTTCCCCCGGTGGGCGGACCTGCCGATCACCCGGCTCGCCTCCGGAGGCACGGTCAACGCGATCTACCGGCTCGGCGAGGACCTGACCGTCCGGCTGCCGCTGCGCCCCGGCGGCGCCGAGGCCATCGCGATGGAGGCACGGCTGCTCCCCCGGCTGGCGCCGCTGCTGCCGCTGCCGATCCCGGATGTGGTGGCGACCGGCGCTCCGGGTGAGGGGTACACCCTGGCCTGGGCGGTGCACCGGTGGATCGAGGGCCGCAACCCGGTCGAGGGTGACCTGGCCGAGCCCGAGCTCGTGGCCCGTGACCTCGCGGAGTTCGCGGTCGCCATCCGCAAGATCGATCTCCCCGGCGGTCCGCCCGCGCACCGGGGCGAGCCGCTGATCGCCGAAGATCAGGGGATGCGGGCGGCGATCGAGGCGCTGCGCCGCACCGACGAACCCTTCGACGCCGACGAGATCACCGCGGCCTGGGAGGAGGCGCTCGCGGCACCACTGTGGACGGGCCCGGCCTGCTGGACGCACTCCGACCTCATGCCGAGCAATCTGCTGCTCGCCGGCGACCGCGTCTCGGCAATCATCGACTTCGGCACCGTGGGCATGGGTGAACCGGCCACCGACCTCATCCCGGCCTGGAACCTGCTGCCCGCCTCGGCGCGGCGGGTGTACCGCGAGGCGGTGGATGTGGACGACGCGACCTGGGCCCGCAGCCGGGGCTGGGCCCTGTCCATGGCGGTCATCCAGCTGCCGTACTACCGGACGACCAATCCGATCATTTCAGCCAACGCCCGGCACGTCATCCGGGAGATCCTCGGGACCTCCGCATAGGGGAGATCAGGGACGACGCGCCGGGCGCGGTTGCCAAAAAGCAGGACAACGCTCGGCACGCCCGAGGAAGAGCCGAAGCGGCAGAGCAAGCGCCGTATGCGGAAGCGCTCGAACGGTGAGGGGAGCATCTGGCCTCGCAAGGATGGCCGGTACGGCTACGCCGCCTTCGTGCCCAAGGCCAACGACTCCGAGCGGACCGTCCCGCTCCCCTCCATCTGCGTCGAAGCGCTCCGCGCACACCGCAAGCAGCAGTTCGCCGAACGCTCCGACCGCTGGAACGACTGGGAGGAACACGGCCTGGTCTTTCCGTCCCGGCGCGGAACGCCCATGGAGCCGGACAACCTCCGGCGAAGCTGGGGAGCCATCCGCAAGACCGCCGGCCTAGGCGACATGCGCTTTCACGATCTACGCACACGCCTCCCCCGGCGACAAGCGAGCAGCCCTCGGTAAGCTCGGGGACGCTCTCTGCTGATAGAGATCTCGATCGGAACGCCTCGGGCGTGATGCTCCGAGGCGTTCCGTTTTCCCGCTCGGTCAGTCCCCGGTAACCCCCCAGAACACGATCTCGCTCGGTCGCCGCTGCTCGTCATACAAGACGGTGTAACAAGCGTGGCCACGCTCCTCAATCACGCTGTCCACCTCATCATGCGCTCTCTCGAAGTCGACACGCGTCGGCTGCGATGTGCCGAACAACCTGGTTATCTCCTCCGGGGTAAGCGGCCTGGCTGCGCAGACCTCAGGCTCTTCGCCCTCGCCGAGGACCTCGAAGATGTCCAGCACCGAATGAGTGTACGAAGGACGCTACCGGTTGATACCGGCAAAGAGATCAGTCGCACAGTGTCCATGGACACGTTGTCGTCAGCGTTGTCGTCAAACACAACCAAGAACGCCCCGGCCGTGATCGGCTCGGGGCGTTTGTGCTGTTCAGATGAGGTGGTCAGGGGCGGGGTCGAACCGCCGACCTTCCGTTTTCCAGTCGGACGGTCCAGCTGACGGCTCAGGTGACGGTGATGCGGAAGGTGGCGTCACCCGACGCGCGCCTGCTCTGCTCGTCGGCGGACACCCCGTTGGCCGGACAGCTCCGGCAGTTGGAGATCGTGACGGTGGCCGTACCGGGCCGCTTGGCGTTGAAGACGAAGTAGCGGACCCCGCCCGCGTCTTTCGCCTCGGAGCCGGGCCGGTATTCCTCGCTGATGAACGAGGCCACCTTGACGTCCGGCAGGTCGGCCATCCGCCAGCTGTCCCCCGCGGAGGCGTTCTCGTCCACGCCGAGCGAGAACCGCTGGCCGGGGGTGAGCCGGACGTCCACGGTGGCGCCGACCTTCCCGTGAACCATCACCCCCAGGGACTGGACCGCGGCCCCGTTGCCGCATCCCGCGACGAGCGCCACCAGCAGAAGGACGACCATCGTCGTTCGGTGAATCACGCGACTCACATTAGCGACTGCGGACCGCCCCGGTTTCACGAGGTCACGCCGTCCCATTCCTCCAGCGGGGCGCAGTGCCAGCGCCAGCCGGTCTGGCGGGGGCGCCCGGGAAGCTCCGCCCGGCCGTTCGCCCACAGCAGCGTCTGCCACGGGTCGGTGTCGTGCGGCGCCCAGGGGAACAGGCGGCGCAGGGTGGCCCCGCCCAGCTCTTCGGACGGGGTGAACGGCAGCCCCAGGCCCAGAGAGGCGTCGTAGGTGTGCATCAGCATCTCGTCGCACGACATGCCCGCGAACCCGGAGGCGTCGGCCATGCCGTACGGATGCCAGCCGCGCGCCCCGGGCCCGCTGCCCTGTACGACCCTGGCCACGACCGTGGCGAACACCCCTACCGTGACGGCCAGGTCCGCCGGAGGGGTCTCCGGCCGCACTCTCAGATCCATCGTGCTGAGCTCGCGCCGCCCCGCGGCGAAATCCGTGGCGTACCAGAGCAGGGTGTCGGAGATGTGCGCGACCGCCTGGGCGACGGTCCATTCCATCCCGGGGATTCTCCTGCCCCAGTCACGGTCGAGCCCCGTTTCGAGAAAGGTCTGGCATTCGGTCGCCACGCGGAGAACTGTGTTCGCATCCATCTGGTGATCTTTTCAGAGGCGGGGCGGCCGGAGTGACGGCGGCATCGCCTCCCGTCCGGAGGCATGCCTCCGACCGCCACGCGTCGGGCGGCCCGCAGGCCGTCAGTCCAGGCGCGCCCGGTAGACCTCCCTGGCCCGCTCGATCAGCTCCAGGTGGTCGCCGAGCTGCTCGGCGGTCTCGAACGTGCCCTCCTGGCGGAGCACCTCCTCCATCCCGTCCAGCCACTCCAGGCACCAGCGGACGTCCTGCTCCCTGGCCACGTGACGGCCTCCGGCGTCGAGGTAGACCGGGCTGGTGTGGGCGTAGGCGCCGCGGGTGAACGTGCGTTCGTGCGGTCCGCCGGTGGCCAGGGCTACGACGTAGGTGGGGTCGGTGACGACCAGTTCGGCGGTCAGCTCGCCGGGCGGTCCCTCGGCCAGGACACCGTCGGCGGTGCGGATCTCCAGCCTCTCCACCTCGGGGCCGGCCGATCTCACGGTGATCGTGACCCGCTCTCCCGGCGAGAGGTCCAGGGTGGCGCCGGGGCCGTGCCCGTCGACCGACAGCTCCAGCCAGGGACCGGTGGTGCCGAACGTACGGCCCCGCCTGACGGCCTCGGCGAACGATCCGGCGGTGAGCGGGCCGTCCACCCGGGCGTAGACGCGGGCCCAGCCGGGCGGGTTGGACTGGTTGCCGCGCCGGGCGAAGGAGACCATCGCGTCGGTCCCGGCGGTGACCGCGATCCGGTTGCCCGCGCCGATCAGGTGCCGGTAGACGACGGCGGTCGCGGCGATCGAGGAGTGGGTGAGCACGTCGAGGCTGTCCACCAGTCCGAGCGCGGCATCGGCGACGATCTCCCTGGAGGAGCAGTTGCGCCCCTGCCACAGCAGGTGGGCGGGGCCCTCGGTGTCGGAGATCGGGTTGTGGAAGGGGTGGCTGTAGCCCATGAGCGCGCCGAGGCCGCGCAGCTCCTCGCAGGCGACGCTGTTGGGCGGCCAGTCCACGGTGCCCAGGAAGCCGGTGTGGAAGCGGGAGGGGGGCGCGGAGAGGCCGAAGGCGTAGAAGTGGCCGAGCAGGTCGTTGCGGTATTCGACGCCGAGCCTGGCCAGGTGGGTGGCGTCCGACCACGGCAGGTCCTGGCCGGCCCAGTGCGCCAGCGCCTCGGAGTCGTAGACGCGCGCCGAGGAGACGTTCCCGGCGACCAGGTTGAGCACATGCAGGTCCTCGCCGTGCTGCATGGCCGCCGCGAGCGCCGGCGTGCCGACCATGTCGCCGGCCCAGTTGAGGTGGACGTGCATGTCCCCGCCGTACCAGCCCCGCGCCGCCGCGTCGTAGAGCCGCTCCGGGGACAGCTCCAGCAGAGTCTCCTCACCCGGCACGGGGGTGATCTCGACCTCGGCGGAGCCGTACTCCATCCCCCGGGACACCCGTACGGTCAGCGGCTCGGCCGGGACGTCCAGCACGACGTCGTCGCCGTGGAAGTAGGGCATGAGGTGGTAGTCGCGCCTGTCCGGGGCTCCCTCGGGGTACCAGCCCTGCCCGTGCTCGCCGTACACGCTCCACTTGCACGGGAAGCCGGCGCGCAGCCGGAGGCGGGCAGCGGGGGCGGGACGGGTCAGGGCCGCGAGGTCCACGCGGCCGCCGTCGGCGACCACCTCGCTCCCACTGTTGATCTTGATGAGCCGTGCGCCGCGCGGGCCGATCTCGTGCGCCCGGCCGTCCACCAGCACGGTGACCGGCTTCTCCCGGACGGAGTCGACCAGCAGGGTCGTGTGCAGGGGCTCCGCGTCCAGTACGGCCTGCGCGCGCGCCTCGACCGTGACGCCGTCCTCGGTGAGCCGGAGCGCGGCGAGGTTGTCGAGCACCCTCCCGGCGAGGACGTTGCGGACGACCTCGTCCATGTCCAGCTCCGGGAAGTGCTCCTTCAGCTCCTCCGGAGACGCTCCCGGGTGGCGTACGGCGAGCATGCCGTAGCAGACGTCCCAGAAGGTCGTGGTGCCCATCAGGTAGGCGTTGGTGGCCATGGACCTCACGTAGAAGATGGGGTCTTCTCCCCAGGTGACCCCGTGCTCGGCGAGCAGCGCCCGATACTCCTCGGTCGCCCGCGCCACGGCGGGCGGCATGGTCGGATCGTCACACATGGGCCTCTCCCCGTGGTGGTACTCCCAGCGATCACCGCAATCGTGACATGACGAACACAGTCCGCTAGTGGTGCGGAGGAGCTAAAACAATGATTTATGCCTATCTGGTGGTCGTAAATCCTCCCCGGAGGATGTTTTCCGCCCCCGAGGCCCGCGAAGTGCCCGGGGGAACGGAGGTCAGGTCACCGACGCCGTGCCGAGACGCATCCTCATCGCGTGCTCCACGAGAGCGATCAGCACCTGCTTGCCGGACTCCCTGCTACGGGCGTCGCACAGCACGACGGGGATGTCGGGATGGAGGGTCAGGCCGAGCCGGACCTCGTCGAGGTCGTAGCGGTGGGCTCCGTCGAAGCAGTTGACCGCGACGACGAAGGGCGTCTCGCGGCGCTCGAAGTAGTCGAGGGAGGGGAAGCAGTCGGCCAGCCTGCGGGTGTCGGCCAGGACGACCGCGCCCAGCGCGCCGAGCGCCAGCTCGTCCCAGAGGAACCAGAACCGTTCCTGCCCCGGGGTGCCGAACAGGTAGAGCCGGTAGTCGTCACCGATGGTGATGCGGCCGAAGTCCATCGCGACCGTGGTGGTCTGCTTGGCCTCCACCCCGGACAGGTCGTCGATCCCGAGACCCCGGCTGGTCAGCGTCTCCTCGGTGCGCAGCGGCTCGATCTCGGAGACCGCGCCGACCAGGGTGGTCTTACCGGCCCCGAAGCCTCCGGCCACCAGGATCTTGAGCGCCTTGGGCAGCCTGACCTGCCCGGCGTCACGGCTAGAGTGCGCGGAGTCCATTGAGCACCGCCCTGTACAGCCTCTCGTCGTGCATGTCCGTCTCCGAATGGGGTTCTTGCAGGGCGATGAATCCCTGGTCGAGCAGGTCGCTGAGCAGGACACGGATGGTGCCTGCCGGAAGGTTCATGTGTGCGGCGATCTCCGCGACCGACTGGGGCTGCAGGCAGAACCGCACGATGGCCAGGCACTCCGGGTCGAGCCCGCTCTCCCTCGGGACGGCGGAGCGGACGCTCACCGCGAGGGTGATGAGGTCGAACCTGCCCTGGGTTGGTTCGGTCCTGCCCCGGGTGAGGACGTAGGGCCGGACGATCGGCCCGGCCTCCTCACCCACCCACTGCGTGTCGGGATGCTCTTCGAAGGGGTTCATCGCGGGGCGTCGTCCATGGCGCCCTGCGCCGTCCGCGCGGGCGAGGTGAGGTACTGGCCGACCCGGGTGACGAGCATGGCCATCTCGTAGGCGACCAGGCCGACCTCGGCCTCGTGTGTGCAGAGCACCGCCAGGCAGGCGCCCTGACCGGCCGCGCTCACGACCAGGTAGGCCGACCGCATCTCGATGATGGTCTGCCGCACCGCGCCGCCGTCGACCCGGTCGCTGACCCCCCGCCCCAGACTCTGGATCGCCGATCCCACGGCGGCCAGGTGCTCGGCGTCGGCCTGGCCGAACCCCTCCGACGCCGCCAGCAGCAGACCGTCGGAGGAGAAGACGATCGCGTGCTCGGCCTCCCCCACGCGCACGACCAAGTCGTCCAGCAACCAGGCCAGGTCGGCGAAAGATCCTGTTCCCTGCACCACTCTTGTCCTCTTTCTGCCGACTTCCCGCCGACGGGTGTTGGGTCGCCGGCGTCCGGCGGCTCGTCGGCACCGGGCGGCCCGCGCGAATCGAGATCATCACTGGTGTCACATGTGGGGCTCTCCGTCGCTCGCGGGATCACCGTCCCGTTCGAGCAGATGCGCCGCGTCGGACCGGCCGCGGCGCGTGCCGCTCTGGAAGGACGCCATGGCCGCGCGGATCGCCTCCGGCGAGCGCTCGTCGTCGTCCTCGGGTGCGGGCGCCGCCGGCGGCTCGTCGTCCTGCAGCGGGGCGGCGAGGTGGGTCTGGGGGACGCGCCGCGGCAGGCCCCCGGGCGTGTGACTGGTGTCGGGGGGAGGCATGAGCGTGGGAGACGGGAAGGCGAGGGCGCCGGAGGCCTCCGCGGACGCGGAACGGTCCGTGACCGGCCTGGCCGCCTTGTCCCGCGGGGCCGGGCTCCGGGTCTGGAGCGGCGTCCCGTGAAGGTCGTCCTCGACGGAGGTGTCCCCCCTGTCGAACGGCCTGTCGAACGGCTCACCGCCGGAGTTTCCGGCCAGGGTCCAGGCCGGGGCGGCGTCACCGGTGATCTCCAACGGTCCGGCGCCCTGCCTGTGGCCCGCGGGCAGGGCGTCCGCGCTCGCGGTACGGGCCTGCGGGACGCTGAGCGCGACCTCGGGCCCCGTCTGCTCGGTGACCAGGTCCTGCGGGATGAGGACGACGACCGTCGTGCCGCCGTACGGCGAGATCTTGAACGTCACCCGGATCTCGTGCCGTTCGGCCAGCCGGCTGACGACGTACAGCCCGAGGCGGGCGTTGCCCGACAGTTTGAGCTCGGGAGGGTTGGCGATCCGCTCGTTGGCGCGGGTGATGTCCTCCAGGGTCATGCCCAGGCCCCGGTCCTCGATCTCCAGCGCGTACCCGTGGGCCACGATGCTCCCGCTGACCTGCACGGTCGTGTAGGGCGGGGAGAAGGAGGCGGCGTTCTCGACCAGTTCGGCGACCAGGTGGATGACGTCGCTCACGGCACGCCCGTCCAGCGCCGCGTCTCCCAGGGGAAGCACGTCCACCCGGGTGTAGTCCTCGATCTCGGCCAGCGAGCCGCGGACCACGTCGATCATCGGGACCGCGTCGCGCCACGCGCGGCCGGGAGCCGCGCCGGACAGGACGAGGAGGTTCTCGGCGTAGCGGCGCATGCGGGTGGCCAGGTGGTCGAGCCGGAAAAGATCCCGCAGGTCCTGCGGGTCGTTCTCCCGCCGCTCCATCACGTCGAGCACGCTGAGCTGGCGGTGGACGAGCGACTGGGTACGGCGGGCGAGGTTGCGCAGGATGTCGGCAATGTCGCGCCGGAGCTGGGCCTGCTCGGCCGCGACCTTGATCGCGGTCTTCTGCACGGCGTTGAACGCCTGGCCGACGTGGCCGATCTGGTCGTCGCCGAACTCCAGCGGCGGCGCCTCGGCAGCGATGTTCACCTCCTGCCCGTGGCCGATCCGCTCCACCACCGACGGCAGCCGCTCGTTGGCGAGCTCCCAGGCGGCGATCCGCAGCTTCTCCAACTGCTGGATCAGGGCCCGCGCGGTGGTGATGGACAGGACGACGGAGGCGATGACCGCCAGCAGCCCCAGGCCGCCGGCGAGCGCGAGCCGTACGACGACGCCGACCGCGATGGGGACGGCCCGCTCGACGACCGAGGCACCGGCCACGACCACGAACTCCCCCAGCTTCGACACCACGGTCTGGGCGGCAGAGGACCATTGACCGGCATCGACGGGCTCAGGCAGGCTCACCGGACCGCCCCGAATGAGCTGATCCTCCATGACGCGCAGCCGGGTGAAGACCTCACTCTCCGTCAGTCTTTGATAGGCGGCGTGATCCGCAGCGGGCAGTTCGTTCGCGGCCCGGCTGCTGAGAAAGCGCTGGGCACCGACGAACTGCGCGAAGAGCGCCCGTTCGGCGTCGGTGAGACGACCCGTGGTCAGAGCGCTCGCCACCAGCGCGTCTTCCTGTGCGATCAGCTCATGGGCCCGGCTCAGCTCGATGAGCGTGCGGGTGTCCTTGGCGATCGCCTCATCGTCCAACGTCGCGACAGAGTCATAGGTGCGATATATGGAGTCGATGATGTCGGTGAACGCCGCCACCGTCCGGATTCGGTCCGTCCGCCCGCCATCGATCGCCTTACGAGCGGCGGAGAGACCATCCAGCCGCTGAAACTCTTCTTTCAGGCGCCGGTCGAGTGCGTCGCTCAGGAACAGTTGCGTACCGCCGTCGGTAGAGAGCTTCCGCAACTCGGCATAGGCCGTGTCAGTGCGCTTACGCTGAGCGTTCAACGCCTCTCGATGTTGGCGATCAATGAAGCGGCCACCGGACAGGGCCGCGGTAAGCCGTCTCTCACTCTGCAACTCGGCCATGAGCCGCAGGTTCGGTTGGGCGACACCCGCGTCCATATTGGACACGCCCAACATATTCAAGCCATCGCGTACGGTAACCCATGCCGTGAACGCCCAGAGCGCGGCGAGTGACACCAGCAGTGCCGTGACCTTGGTCCGCAAACGCGCATTACGCAAGCGCATAGCACCTATCCTGGTGATAGTACGAGAAAGCCACGTACCGGCCATGTTAATTACACGCGAGGAGCCGGCCGAGTCAACCATTGCCAAATCACCTGGATTATCGACACGGCTCGCGTTACACCCGGTGAACCCTAGCAATTCCGTCAAATACCCTCAAGTTAACATTGACGATATATGGTCATATGTCCCTTTTGTGGACTCTGACTTCTTCTATCGAATATGGGTGAAGGGCCACTGGTGGGTTTGGGTCACTCACCCCTGAGGGGAAGGGCACCCTGCGCCAGATACAACGCTCCCAGGATCGTGGCGCGAACGGGCGCCACCGGCAGATAGAGATCCTTGTCATGCCAGAGCGGCGGCATGACAACCGGAACACCTTGGTCGCTGACGGAACTCCGAAGGTAGTGATATCCGCGCTTCACAGCCTCCATGGGTCGTTCGCCGCTCGCCGCGGTGGTCAGCAGCAGGATGTGCAACGCATATGCGGTCTCCTCCGCGGTCCCCTCCCACCGCCCCCAGGAGCCGTCCTCCCGCTGGGTGGCGAGCACCCAGCGCACGGCCCTGTCCACGGCATCCGCCGAGTCTTTCCCGCCGAAGTCCTCCAGCGCGAGCGTGCAGCAGGCCGTCGCGTAGTACGGCGAGGCGTGCCAACGATCCTGCCAGCTCCCCTCCACCCGCTGGTGGTCTCGCAGCCAGGCCGTCAGCCTGTCCACGGCGGCCTCATAGCGGGGTGCCGGTCCGGGAACGTGGCGCAGATACTCGCCGAAGGCGTCAAGCACGTGCGCGTTGACCGTCGGCGACTCCCCCTCTTCTCCACGCCAGGTACAGAAATGCGTACCCGTTTCGTACAGCCACAGGCAGTCGGGCTCACGAACTGCTCCCAGCAGCGCCAGCGCGTACAACGCCACGGACGTGGTGTCGGCGTCCGACGGCAGTCCTGGTCCCGCCGGGCTGCCCTCTGGGCCAAGCGCGTCACACAGGTCCTCGATGAGTCCCGACGGCACGGCCACGGGGATACCGGCGCGCCGCAACCAGCTCAGCGCCCATCCCCGTTCGAATACGGTTATCGGCAGGGCGCACGGCACCGCACCCCCATAGCTGTCCACGACCGCCTCCAAGTAGCGCCGCACGGGGGCGCCGGGCTCGGGCGCTTCCCCAGCGCCCAGCCACGCAGCTCCGGCCGCGGGAGAGGCTCCGATCGTCGCGGTCGCGGAGGAGAGGCTCCCTGCCGTCCCGATCGGACTGGGGCTCACCCCGGGGGCGGCGACCGCCGCCTCTCCCGCCACCTCAAGCGCGTGGACCAGCTTCTGCGGAACCGCCGCGCCCGACGCCAGTCGCGCCCGGACGGCCGACAGCTTGGCCCCGTCCATACCTGCCGGAAGGTTCAGCCACTCGCCGTTCTCCCCCAGATATCCGTTGATCATGGAAATCAGGGCCGGCGCGATGAGCTCGACAGCGGGCATGTCGGGCAGGGACGGCAGTCGCTCATCGTTCAGCCAGCTCCGTAGCAGCCCCAACCCCCGGTCAACGACCCCGGCCAAGCTGTCGCGCTCGAACCCAGGGGCTTCGCGCCGCAGCTCGGCGGCGAGCGCCTCAGTCACGCTGAGCGTGGGGACCAAGGCGTAGCCATCGGGAGCGCCCCAGCCGCCGTCAGGCCGCTGGGCGGCGAGCAGGAATCTGACACGCGCGGCATGGCCGCTCAGCCATGGAGCCAGGCTTACCAGCCGTCCGGTCTCGTAGATCGAGGCCGATGCCTGGCCCCACGGCTCGGCCACGAGTCCTGCGACCAGTTCACGTGCCGCGGCGGCCACATCGATCTCCCCGAAACCCGGCTGCCGCGCCGCACCCACGACGACGAGATCGTCAACGCTCACAGCGTGCCCCAGTAGTCGGCCACCTGGTAGAAACCAGCGGAGAAATCCATCTGCCGTTCGAGGTAACCGGCCAGCTCAGGATGGGCAGGCCGAAGCGGGGCGATCAGCTCCCGGCTCCGCGCGGCGAGCTCGGCGATCCGCCGCTCAACCTCGGCGCGGCTGGTACCGAGCAGCAGGGCGTTGAGATCGCCCCAGCTCACATCGCGCTCGTAGGTGCCAAGGTCGTTGAGAAGACGGATCACCCGCTGCACCGCCCAGCTGGCCTCCCGGACCTGACCCAGGTCAGCGGGGATGTCCGGACCCGTGGTGTGCAACCAGTGGGCGGCGAACGCGAAGGAGAAGCCGAGGTTGTCGGCATTGCCAAGATACTCGTCGAACGTCGGCGCGGTCTTCGCGCTTTTCCAGCGCCACTCTTTCAGCATCGCCTGCAGCATCCGCTGGAGCTCGTCTCGCCAGACGGGCCCGAGCACCGCGAACGCGGGTGAGGCCGCGAGCTCGTCGCGGATGTCGGCCAGCAGTCGGGTGAGGTCGTCATCAACGGTCGGCGGAGCGCCCGCGGCCGTCGCCAGGCACCGTCGCGCGATCTCGTCCACCTCCGAGGGGGACGTGGCGACGTAGTCGACCAGCCAGTCCAGGCCGAACGCCCACAGGCAGACCTTGTTGGCCATCTGCAGTTGCTCGGCGGTGAACCATGGACCACTGAACGCCATGGCCAGCGACAGGGTGCTGTAGAGGGCGGCGTCGAAAGGCTTCGCGGAGAACAACCCAGGATATTCGCCTGCCCACGCACGCATCTGCCGCTGGGACTGCCCGGCAACGGCGCAGGCCGCCCCGGACTCCATGACAGCCAAGCGGCCATCAAACTCGACCGAGTCGGTCATCGGGCATCACCCCTGACACGCTCGACACGCACGAGGTCCAGCTCGATCTTCTGCTGGGGACGCAGCGAGGCTGCTGGAGCCTGGGTGAACGGCCCGGGAGTACGGAGCGACGGGCGGAACCGGCTGAGAACCGTCGCGACCATGAGCGAGGCCAGGAGGTAGAACAGATGCCGGCCCATGCACTGGTGCGGGCCGGCGCCGAAGGGAAAGTAGGCGTACCTGTGCCGGCGCTCCTGGTTCTCGGGCGCGAATCGTTCGGGGTCGAACTCCAGCGGACGGTCCCAGAACTCCTCCAGCCGATGCGTGGCGTAGGGGCTGAGCAATACCTGGGTGCCCGCCTTGACCCGCACTCCGTCGAGTTCCACGGGCTTGGTGGCCATCCGCGGGGCGACCCAGCCCGGCGGATACAGCCGCAGCAGTTCTTGAAGGATCATGCGGGTGTAGCGCAGCTTGGGCACATGCGCCGGTACGGCCGGGCCGGCGCCGACCACGCGGCCGATCTCGTCATGGAGCCTGGCCGCCACCTCTGGGTGTGCGTCCAGCAACGGCCACAGCCAGGTCAGAGTCGTCGCGCTAGACTCCGCCGCCGCGACGTAGATGCTGACCAGGTCATCACGAATCTGCTTCTCGCCGGCCTCGGCGCCGTCGTGCCTGCGGGCCCTGCAGAGCTCGGAGACGATCTCGAAGCCGTCTCCGGGGTTGACCCGCTCCTTCCGTATCACCGGCAATACCGCCTCGTCCACCGTCTTGACGGCCTTCATGAAGGCCCGGTCGCCGGGTATCCGGATGGAGTAAGGCATGAACGGCATGAGCAACCGGAAGTTGATCGAGGCGAAGGCCGTGTCGAAAGCGGTCGCGAGACGTCCAACCTCTTCATGTGTGATCCTGTCGCCGAAGAGCATCTGGACGGTAACCCGATTGAAGATCGTCTTCATCTCATCGGCGGCGTCGATGGATCGCCCCACCTGAGCATATTCGTCCAGTTCCTCGATGCGCGCGGCGATCGTCTTCGCCGCCACCTCACCGAGCGCGGCGATGTATCGCGCGGTGAACAAGGGCTGCAGGACCTTCCTGCTCGCCTCCCAGCTCTCATCTTCTCCGAGCAGACCGGTGCCAAGAAGCCGTTGCAGCGGCCGCCAGAACATGCCTTCACGCCGATAGTTCGTCCAGTCGCCGCGCAACACCTGCTGCACGTGGTCGGGATGGGAGACCAGGTAGGGACGGAACGGCCCCAGTCCCAGCCGGACGATCTCTCCGTCCGCCTCCCGCGCGAACTCCGCCAGCGCGTGAGCGGGTTCGCGTGCCAGCCTTGGCAGAGCCCGATGTATAGGGACGGACTTCACCCGCTGGACGGGCCGGGCGGCCACATGGGTCGACATTGTCACGCTCTCCCACCTGTACGATATGAACCCGCGCAGCGTGATCACAGCCCACGGCGGCATGTGGGCCGTACGGGCACAATCCAGGGTCCGTGGCCACTCCGTTGTGGTGGTCCCCACGCGGAAAAGAGGTCAGGGCCGGTCGACTGGCAGCCCTTTCGCGACCTTTCCACGCCTCGTCATGCGCCTTCTCGCACTTCGCGGAGCTAAAAAGTACTTATTGCCCTATTCGTAACACTTAGGGCGCAGTATCCCATGATCGACTCTCGGCGATCAAGCTCGTAGCAGAGCAATGTTTTTGTCGGCGCGCGAATCCATCACGCCATTCGGGGGTTCCGTGCGATAAAAACCAAACACATGTATCAATACTTGATAAAAAATCACGCTATGTAGTCATAGCAATCGTTAGCGTATCCCGTTTGGCCGGATCCGGCCATTTTCGTTGAGCCTGGAAATCAGACGGTGAAAGCCGCCAGGATCCGCTCGGCGGCCAGAGAGGGGGGCAGGACCCCGGCCTGGACGTCCCGCTCGACGTCGGCGGCGATCGCCGCGACCCCGGGATGCTCGCGCAGGCCGGCCAGCAGCCGCTCGGTCACCAGCGCCCACGTCCAGCCGACCTGCTGGCGGCGGCGGCGGGCGGCCAGCTCGCCGGAGACGACCATGCGGTCCTGGTGGGTGACGATCTGCCCCCAGAGCTCCTCCAGACCGGTTCCCTCCTGGCCGCTGCAGGTCAGCACCGGCACCGTCCGCTCGGAGCGGAGCAGGCGGAGTGCCCCCGCCAGCTCCCTGGCCGCCTTCCGGGCGTCCACCTCGTGCGGGCCGTCGGCCTTGTTGACCGCGATCACGTCGGCCAGCTCCAGCACACCCTTCTTGATGCCCTGAAGCTGGTCACCGGTCCTGGCCAGGGCGAGCAGCAGGAAGGTGTCCACCATGTCGGCGACGGTGGTCTCCGACTGGCCGACACCGACGGTCTCCACCAGCACGATGTCGTATCCCGCCGCCTCCACCACGACCATGGCCTCGCGGGTCGCCCTGGCGACCCCGCCCAGGGTGCCCGAGGTGGGCGAGGGGCGGATGAAGGCGGCCGGGTCGGCGGCCAGGCGGGACATCCTGGTCTTGTCACCGAGGATGCTGCCGCCCGTCCTGGTGGACGACGGGTCGACGGCGAGCACCGCCACCCGGTGGCCCTGCCCGGTCAGGCGCGTGCCGAGGGTGTCGATGAAGGTGGACTTGCCGACGCCGGGCACGCCGGTGATGCCGACCCGGCGCGCCCTCCCGGTGAGCGGGGTCAGCTCGGCCAGCATCCGCTGGGCCAGCTCCCGGTGGTCGGCCCTGGAGGACTCCACCAGCGTGATCGCCCGCGCGATCCACGTCCGGGAGCCCTCCTTCACCCCGCCGACGTAGTCCTCAAGCGTCCGCGTCATGGCCCAGCCGGGTGAGCAGATCGCCGAGCAGCTCCCGGGCGGCGTCGGCGATGACGGTGCCGGGCGGGAAGATGGCGGCTGCTCCGGCGGCGCGCAGCTCCTCGAAGTCGCCCGGCGGGATGACGCCGCCCACCACGATCATGACGTCGCCGGCGCCCAGCTCCGCGAGCGCCTCGCGGAGGGCGGGCACCAGCGTCAGGTGCCCGGCGGCCAGCGAGGAGACCCCCACCACGTGCACGTCGGCCTCGACCGCCTGGCGGGCGACCTCCTCGGGCGTCTGGAACAGCGCGCCGACGTCGACGTCGAAGCCGAGGTCGGCGAAGGCGGTGGCGATCACCTTCTGGCCCCGGTCGTGCCCGTCCTGCCCCATCTTGGCGACCAGGATCCGCGGCCGTCGGCCCTCCAGTCGCTCGAACGCGGCGCACGCCGTACGGACCTCGTCCACGCCGGATCCCACCTCCTCGCGGTACACCCCGGAGATCGTACGGACCTGGCCGGCGTGCCGCCCGAACACCTGCTCCAGGGCGTCGGAGATCTCCCCGACCGTGGCCTTGGCCCGGGCCGCCTCGATGGACAGCGCGAGCAGGTTGCCGTCGCCCGCCGCCCCCTTGGTCAGCGCCTCCAGCGCCCGGGCCACCTGGTCGGCGTCACGTTCGGCACGCAGGCGGCGGAGCTTGTCGAGCTGCTGGGCGCGGACGGAGGAGTTGTCGACCTTGAGCACGTCGATGACCTCGTCGGCGTCGGTCCGGTACTTGTTGACGCCGATGACCGGCTGGGTCCCCGTGTCGATGCGCGCCTGGGTGCGGGCGGCGGCCTCCTCGATGCGGAGCTTGGGCAGGCCCTGGCCGATCGCCCTGGCCATGCCTCCCGCCGCCTCGACCTCCTCGATGTGCCCCCACGCCCGGCGGGCCAGCTCGTGGGTGAGCCGCTCGACGTAGTACGAGCCGCCCCAGGGGTCGATCACCCGGCAGGTGCCGGACTCCTGCTGGAGCAGGAGCTGGGTGTTGCGGGCGATCCGGGCGGAGAAGTCGGTGGGCAGCGCCAGAGCCTCGTCGAGGGCGTTGGTGTGCAGCGACTGGGTGTGGCCCTGGGTGGCGGCCATCGCCTCGACGCAGGTGCGCACGACGTTGTTGAACACGTCCTGTGCCGTCAGCGACCAGCCGGAGGTCTGCGAGTGGGTGCGCAGCGACAGCGACTTGGGGTTCTTCGCCCCGGCCCCGGACACCAGCCGCGCCCAGAGCAGCCGGGCGGCCCGCAGCTTGGCGACCTCCATGAAGAAGTTCATGCCGATGCACCAGAAGAACGACAGCCGGGGCGCGAAGGCGTCGATGTCCAGGCCCGCCTCGACTCCCGCCCGCAGATACTCCACCCCGTCGGCGAGGGTGTAGGCCAGCTCCAGGTCACACGTGGCCCCGGCCTCCTGGATGTGGTAGCCGGAGATCGAGATCGAGTTGAACTTCGGCATCCGCTCGCTGGTGTAGGAGAAGATGTCGGAGATGATCCGCATCGACGGGCCGGGCGGGTAGATGTAGGTGTTGCGGACCATGAACTCCTTGAGGATGTCGTTCTGGATGGTCCCCGCGAGTTGCTCGGGCGCCACCCCCTGCTCCTCGGCGGCCACGATGTAGAGCGCGAGCACCGGGAGCACCGCGCCGTTCATGGTCATCGACACGCTCATCCGGTCGAGGGGGATCCCGTCGAAGAGCTGCCGCATGTCGTAGATGGAGTCGATCGCCACCCCGGCCATACCGACGTCCCCGGCCACGCGCGGGTGGTCGGAGTCGTAGCCACGGTGCGTGGCCAGGTCGAAGGCGACCGACAGGCCCTTCTGCCCGGCGGCCAGGTTGCGCCGGTAAAAGGCGTTGGACTCCTCGGCGGTGGAGAACCCGGCGTACTGCCGGATGGTCCACGGCTGGTTGACGTACATGGTCGGGTACGGCCCGCGCAGGTAGGGGGCGGCACCCGGGTAGGTGTCCAGGAAGTCCAGCCCGTCCAGGTCGTCGGCCGTGTAGAGCGGCTTGACCCCGATCCCCTCGGGAGTCTCCCAGACGAGTTCCGCCGGGTCCTTCCCGGTGGCCTCCCGTACGGCGCGCGCCCATCCGGCCGGGTCCGGAGTCGCCGGCTCGCCCGTGAGACCGATTCCGGAGAAGTCGGGAATCATCGAGCCACCTCCAGGTCGTCGAAGGTCGTGCGGAGCACGCCGAGCGCGTCGCACCCGGTGTAGAGGTTGCCGTCCACGCCCGCGAACTCTCCCTTCCCCGCGAGCCAGATCTTTCTCGCCCCCGCGTCTCTCAACGCGGCGGCCACGGCTCCGGCGTGCTCGCCGTACAGCCGGTCGCTGGAGCACAGGCACGCGACCCGCGCGCCGCTCGCGGTGAACGCGGCGGCGATCCGGGCCGGGTCCACGCCGGATCCGGCGGCCCCACCGGGGTCCACGCCGGATCCGGCGGTCACGGCGGCGATGCCCCCCGCCTGGAACAGGTTGGCGGCGAACGACGCCCTGGCCGTGTAGGCGGCCGCCGGGCCGATGGTCGCCAGGAACACGCCCGGCCTGCTCTCCTGGGCGTCGGCCAGGTCGCGCAGCGCCTCGAACTCCTCGGCGTAGTGCCTCCCCTGGACGTCCCGGGGGTGCGGCGGGCGGGTGGGAGGTCTCTCGCCGAGGTTGGGGAACTCGCTGACCCCGGTGAGGGGATCACGGCGGTGGGCGATGTTGGCCGCCCGCCGCTCCCAGGTGGCGGCGGTCCGGCCGGCGACGAGCCCCGTCTCCAGAGCCGTGGCCATGCCACCCGCGCGCTCGATCTCCTGGAACCACTCCCAGGACTTGGTCGCCAGGTCCTCGGTGAGCCGCTCCACGTACCAGGAGCCACCCGCCGGGTCGGTCACCCGCGCCACGCCGGCCTCCTCGACGAGCAGGGCGTGGGTGTTGCGCGCGATGCGGCGGGCGAAGGCGTCCGGCAGGCCGAGCCGGACGTCGAACGGCTGCACGGTCACCGCGTCGGCGCCGCCGGTGCCGGCGGCGAAGCAGGCGAGCGTGGTGCGGAGCATGTTCACCCACGGGTCGCGGGCGGTCATCATGGCCGAGCTGGTCACCGCGTGCTGCCGCTGCCCCGCCCCGGGCGCACCGGCCCCGCACACCTCGGCGACGCGCGCCCAGAGCCTGCGCGCGGCGCGGAGCTTGGCGATGGTGAGGAACTGGTCGGCGGTGGCCGCGTAGCGGAACTCCAGCTGCCCGAACGCCTCCTCCACGGTGAGACCGGCGCCGGTCAGGGTCCGCAGGGCCGCGACCCCGGCCGCGATGGAGCAGCCGAGTTCCTCGGCGTCGCTGCCGCCCGCGTCGTGGTACGGCGTGCCGTCCACCACGATCGCCCGCAGCCCGGGGAACTCCCGGGCGCAGCGCCGGGCCAGCTCGATCGCGGTCTCCGGGTCGCGGAGCGGATCCGCGCCCAGGTTGCCGGCGAGCCGGGGAGCGATCTCGGGGGCGGGCGGCGGGTCGGTGCCGGGGTGACCGGAGAACGCGACGCCCGCATCCCCGCCGGTCGCCTTCTCCTCAGCCACCGCGAACAGTGCCTCAGCCGCCTCGCGGGTCCGCTCTCCCGCGTCCAGGGTGATCGAGATCAGCTCGAGGTGGACCCGTTCCAGGACCCGGGGCAGGTCCTCGGGCTCCAGGGCGAGCCAGAGCGAGGTGACGCCGTTCTCCAGGTCGGCGATGACCGCCTCGGGGTCGGCCACCTCGTGCCGCTGCCGCACGTCCCAGCCACCGCTCTCCGGGCGGGAGCCGCGGATGTAGGGAGCCGCTCCCGGCAGGCCGGGATCACCCGGGAGGTCCGAGGCGTCGTAGAGCGGTGCGATGGTCACACCGTCGTAGGTGGTCGAGGCCAGGGCCTCCTCGGGGGAGCCGGTCTCGACTCCGGACTTCCGCAGGACGCCGAGCGCCAGCTCACGCCACCGTTCCCGCGTGGTCGGCGGGAAGTCGGCGGCCGGTCGAAGTTCCTCAGGCGGCACCGTCATGCACCGGATAGTAAGCGGTGTCGTCGGGGAACGTCCCTGCGGGGTGCCCCGACGGCGCGGCCTCGCAGACCGGTCAGGTGACGGGTTCCTCCCAGGCGGCCTGCCAGGTGACGCGGTCGACGGCGCCGGTGGCGGCCAGTCCCTTCTCCCGTTGGAAGGCGCGGCAGACATCCCGGGACGCCTCGCCGTACATGCCGTCGACGTCGATGCTCCAGCCGCGGTCACTCATCTGCCGCTGCCAGGTGCGGACGTCCTCACCGATCATGACCGGCGGATACTTGAGGACGCGGCCGGGGAAGGAGGGGTGCGGCTCGGGCGGGTCGGCGGGGCCTCCGCCGGGCCGGGGCGCGCCCCGTTTCACCCAGGCGTACAGCGGCCCGCCGGGGCAGTCGGTGGCGTAGCCGTCCCGGTGGCCCTTGATCTCACGGCCCGCGCCCCCCTTGTCCCGGAGGTATTCGACCGCGTCGAGGATGGCGTCCAGAATCTTGTCGGTCGGCTGGGTGAGGCCGGACGAGCCGACCAGGCCGAGCACGGCGTAGTGGCCGCTGTTGAGCCCGGAGCCGTTCGCGGCGGGAAGGTGGCCGGGCCCGCGGCCCTCGAACACCTTCTGGTGCGGACACGCGACCATTGAATAGCCGATGTCCATCCAGCCGTTGCCGTCCATGTGCTGGCTCTGGATGGATCTGACCAGGGCCACGCATCTGGCGTGGTCGTTGACGATGCCGGGGCTGACCTGACCTCCGGTGTAGTGGACCTTCACACCCTTGGTGGAGCTGAGCCGGCTGTAGGAACCCCGCGGCTGGCGAGCTCCCCACTCCTGACGGGTAACAAGATCGATGGCCACGGTGCTTCTCCACGGTTCGGGTGACAGGGGCCTACCGGAGCGTAATGGGTGACACATCGCTACATGGAGCACTTTGCCAACTGATCTGTTAACAAATCATTGCGTGGTCCGGCTTCAGGCAGTGGTCGAGCGGGAAAACATGCCGTCAACTTTCCATGAAATAAGCATCCAAACCATCACGAAGCATCGTCAAGGTCTCGGCCCCGAGGCGCGCCTGTCCATGAGGCCGGCCCAGGCCGGCCGGGAGGACCCGGCCGGCGCACCTTGCCAGGTCCGGCGACACCGCGGACGCAACGGACCGCGCCTATCCGGCAGACCGCTCCCATGCTCCGAAAACCGCCCATGCGGGTCAGGCGTGGATAGCCTTGCCTCATGGTCGCGACCCCCCTGACGCCCGACGATCCGCTCCGGCTCGGCGCCTTCCGGCTGGCCGGAAGGCTCGGCGAGGGCGGCCAGGGCGTCGTCTACCTCGCACACACGCCCAGCGGTGAACCCGTCGCGGTCAAGGCCCTGTTCCGGGCGGACCCCGAGTGGCGGACGCGGCTGTCGCGCGAGCTGTCGGCGCTGGAGAGCGTCGCGCCTTTCTGTACGGCGCGCGTGCTGGACGCGTCGGTGGACGGGCCCCAGCCCTACGTGGTGAGCGAGTTCGTGGACGGCCCCTCCCTGCAGGAGCGGATCCGGGAGCGCGGGCCGTTGCACGGCGGGGAGTTGGAGCGGCTGCTGGTCGGCACGGCCACCGCGTTGGCGGCGATCCACGCGGCCGGGGTCGTGCACCGCGACTTCAAGCCCGCCAACGTGCTGCTGGGCCCGGACGGGCCGAGGGTGGTCGACTTCGGCATCGCCAGGGCGGAGGGCGCGGCCACGATGACCTCCGGCCTGATCGGCACCCCCGCCTACCTCTCCCCCGAGCAGATCGCCGGCTCCCCGGCCTCGCCGGCCTCCGACGTGTTCGCCTGGGCGGCCACCATGGTGTGCGCCGCCAGCGGCCTGTCGCCGTTCGGGGCCGACACCCTGCCCGCCGTGCTGCATCGGATCCTCAACCACCAGCCGGACCTGTCCGCGCTGCCCGCCAGGTTCGTCCCGCTCGTCGCCGCCTGCCTGAACAAGGACCCAGCCGGCCGCCCCACGGCCCGCGCCCTGATGGTCAGCCTCGTGGATCCGGGAGGCCAGAGCCCGCCCTCCACCGGGGAGCTTGCCAGGGCCGGCAGCCGGATCGCCGCCGATCCGGGGCTCACCGGCCCCGGCCGGTCCAGCCTGACCACGCAGGCCTCCGCGCGACGCCGTCGCGGGATCGTCGTCGGCACGGGTCTCGCGGGGGCGTCACTTGTGATCGCCGCCGGAGTCGCCGCCTGGATCTTCCTCGGCGACCGCCCGGCCATGGTCGCCCAGAGCACGGCCACGCCGACATCAGCCCAGGTCACCGGCTCTCCCGGCACCCCCTCCACCAGCCCGGAACCGGTCGAGACCGGAACCGTCCGGCCGCCCGCCGAGACCGGCACCCCCCGGCCGCCCGCCGCGGGGGGCTCGAAGATCCCCGCCGCCTTCGCCGGAACCTGGACGGGGCACATCAAGCCCAGCATCGCGTTCGGCCTCGAGGAGCACGATGTGACGATCGGCCTTGTCGCCGGCAAGGGCTCCGGGACCTGGGAGGAGCCGACCTCGGGCTGCGCCGCCGTCCTCGATCTCACCGGGGCCACCGGGACGGCGCTCACCTTCGACCTGAGGCCGGACAGGCCCGACGACTGCGTCCCCGGCACGCTGACCCTCACCCGCAGAGGG
The DNA here is from genome assembly GCF_014203795.1 of Streptosporangium album. Taxonomy (NCBI): domain Bacteria; kingdom Bacillati; phylum Actinomycetota; class Actinomycetes; order Streptosporangiales; family Streptosporangiaceae; genus Streptosporangium; species Streptosporangium album. The sequence goes on from NZ_JACHJU010000007.1 coordinate 23,413, forward strand.
GACGCCCTCGCCTATCACTGGGTCGACGGCCTCGGCTTCGGCACCTCCTACGACGGCGACCTGGCCAAGAGCTGATCCGCAGGCGACTGCGGCCGTTCCCGGCCCGCCACGACGACCTCCGCCGATCCTGGCGCGGCCACGCTTTCCGGGCCGTCTCCGCTCATAAGCGCGGAACGCGGCCCAGCACACCAGCAGTGCCAGCGCGAACGCCGGCAGCCACGCCAGGCGGGCGAGCAGCCAGCCGGGGTCGTCGGGGACGGTGTGCAGGCCGGTCAGCGGGCCATCGGCGAGCAGGCCGATCGCGGTGACCGCGATCAGGGCGGTCTGGTGCCAGAGGAAGATCGTCATCGCGGAGAGGTTGACCAGCGCCACGACAGCCCAGGCGGCGGGGCGGCGCAGCACCCGGCGCAGCGGGCCGAGCAGGAGCAGGGCCGCCCCGCACTGGGTGAGGCCGAAGGCGACGGCTGCGAGGGTGGGCGGGGATTGGTTGGAGATCGGGGCGCCGGGCACTCCGACCATGGCGGCCGGGTAGCCGGCCCACAGGACGAGTGCGGCGGTGGCGGCGGCGCCGCCGAGCAGCAGCGCCCACCCGGTCGTACGGCTGCGCAGGTCGCCGCGGGCCCAGGCCGCGCCCAGGCAGTACGGGACCAGCCAGCCGGCCGCCAGGTTGGTCCAGCCGAGCCAGGCGGGCCCGCCAAGGCCGTAGCGGACCAGGTCGACGAGCGCGACGGTGACGAGTGGCCACAGCGGGTGCAGTTTGGCGGCCAGCGGGGTCGCCGCCGTCAGCACCGCGAAGACCAGCAGGAACCACATCGGCGACAGCACCAGTTTGACCAGGGCGCGCACGGTGTCCAGGTCGGCCCCGGACGCGAGCAGCGCGGCCGCCACCGCGCTCCACACTGCCAGCACGACGGTGACCGGCCGAAACAGCCGGGCCATGCGGGTGGCGAGCCACCGCAGGTAAGTCTGGCCCCGATCGCGGGCGTTGGTGTGACCGCTGGCCGCCATCTGCCCGCCCACCAGGAAGAAGACCGCCATCGTCTGCAACAGCCAGGAAACGGGGGCGAGCTGGGGCATGTGTCGGAGGGGGCTGGCGACGCGCACCGTGCCGCTGTCGGCGACCAGGGCCGTCACCAGCCAGTGGCCGAGCACCACACCCAGGATGGCCATGGCGCGCAACGCGTCGACGGCACGGTCGCGGCCGGCCGGAGTCGCCACATCGATACGCCGGATGAGGTCACGCACCACGGCCCACCGTGGAAGGCGCCTGTCCGGAGACGATCCGGGCGATGTTCTCCAGGGCCACGCCGGGCCTCAAATAGTCGCTGTGGCCGCCGTCGCCTGCCGCGAAGACTCGGGCGCCGAACTCCGGCGAGACCGGATCGGTCCCGAACCCGACGGCGGCGAAGGGGAGGCGGAGCTGCGCGTGCGGCACGTCGGCGATCCAATCGCCGGCGCCCCGGCCGGCCCAGACGGTGGCCCGGGTGTGCAGTTGCGCGGCGGTGTCGACGCCGGTGCCGGCACTGGCGTACAGGATGATGTCGGAGACGTCCAGCCCGGGCGCGGCCCGCCCGCAGACCACGCTCCCGTAGGAGTGGCACATGACGGAGATCCGGGCCGCGGGCTTGACCGCGCCCAGCTCCCGCACGAACGTGCGCAGGCGGGGGGCGGCCTCGTCGGCGCGGCCGGGTGTCAGCGCCTGGAGGCTCACGGTTCTGGGTGCCCGGTAGCCGAGCCAGGCGATGACGGCGGACCGGTCGCCGAGTTCCTGCCGCAGCCTCATCGAGCCACCTCGCAGGAGGCCGTACCTGTCGAGGTCGGTGTCGGCGCCGGGGACCAGCACGGCGATCCGCTCGGCCGCCGACAGGTCGCCGAAGACCTCGGCGGCGCGGCCGCCGTCGCGGCCGTCGAAGGACAGGAAGGTGCGTGCCGGGTCCGCCATGGCGCGCAGCATCGCGGCCCGCCACCGATCACCATGACCCGCGGCCATCCGCTCAGCCGCCCCCATGCCCTCCCGGCTGGCGGCGTACCGCTCGGCCAGAGCCGCGGGGGTCGCGACCCGCAGCGGGGCCGGGGTGGCGGGGACAGGCGCTGGGACGGCCGCAGGGCGGGCCGCACCCGTCACCGGCACCACCACCGAAGCGGCGATGAGCGCGGCGAGCAGGGTGCGGCGCAGGCGGGGTTCGTTGACTTCAATCACCCGACCGAAGGTGCCGCAGGCCGCACCCACGCCGCATCGGACCGCTGGTGGCATTCGCCGGAGCGCCGGTAGACCGTGGGTGTACACCCGTGGTCCGATGCTCGGGCGAAGAGCACGCCGCTACGCTCTGAACATGCACGTCACACCACCGCTACCGCTGCTGAAGCGTGTGCCGCCCGGCGTCTGGACGGCCCTGGCCTGGTGTGCGGGCCTGGCGTTCACGTTCCTCATGCGTGTCCGGCTGCCCGGTGAGTGGCAGCCCACCGAGCGTGCCGGGCTCTTTCTCCACCAGTGGGACGGTTTGGCGTTCCTGGCGGTGGCCACTGCCCTGGTGCTGGCCGGCAGCGCTCTGCTGCGCCGTCGGCCGCTGCCGGCTCTGGCCCTGTTGCTCGCCGCCTCGGCCATCGCGTCGCTCCCCCTGGGTGTGGGGGAGATCCCCCTGGCTCAGTTCCTGGCGGTCGACGTCGCGCTGTACTTCATCGCGGCCACCCGGCCGCACCGGACCGGGATCATCGCCGTCGCCCTGGCGCTCGCCGTGCTCGCCGGCTACCTCACCACCCGGCTGCTGTTCGGCTGGAACGTCGGAACCTCGGCGGAACTGGCCGTGGCCATGACGGCCGTCATCGCCTGGCTGATCGGCAATTCGGTGCACCAGGCCCACGAGTACGCCCAGAGACTGAGCGCCCAGGCCGCGGCCCAGGCGATCACCGACGAACGGCTCCGGATCGCGCGCGAGCTGCACGACATGGTCGCGCACAGCATCGGCATCATCGCCCTGCAGGCCGGTGCGGCACGGCGGGTCATCGACACGCAGCCGATACGGGCGCGCGACGCGCTGGGCGAGATCGAGACGGCCGGCCGGGAGACGTTGTCAGGGCTGCGCCGGGTGCTCGGCGCACTCCGCCAGGCCGGACCGGGACAGGCACCACAGGCGGCGCCGCTCGATCCGGAGCTCGGCCTGGCCGACGTCGACCGGCTGGCCGCGACGACGGCAGAGGCCGGCGTCCGCGTCGACGTGCGGTGGCGGGGCGAGCGGCGTCCGCTGCCCCCGGACATCGACATGTCGGCCTACCGCATCATTCAGGAGGCGGTCACCAACGTGGTGCGCCACGCCGGCGCCCCCTCCTGCCGGGTGTCCATCGGCTACCGGGATGAGGAGCTGTCCATCGAGATCCTCGACAGCGGGCCCGGCCGCGGCCGCGCCGGGGGGAGCGGATACGGCCGCGCCGGGGGGAGCGGATACGGCCTGGTCGGGATGCGCGAGCGGGTCGGCCTGCTGCACGGAACCTTCTCCGCCGAACCGTGTCCCGAAGGCGGCTTCCGAGTAGCGGCCCGCCTGCCCGTACCGGCAGGAGTCCGATGACCGTCCGCGTCGTACTGGCCGATGACCAGCCGCTGATCCGCGCCGCTCTGCAGATGGTCATCGCCGACGCCCCCGGCCTCGAACTCGTCGGGGAGGCCGGAACCGGCGCGGAAGCGGTCCAGCTCACCGAGGACCTCCACCCCGACGTTGTGGTGATGGACATCCGCATGCCCGGCATGGACGGCATCGAGGCCACCCGGCTGATCACCGCGGGTCCCGGCACGGCGCGCGTCATTGTCCTGACCACGTTCGATGACGACGACCACGTCTACGGCGCGCTGCGCGCCGGCGCGTCCGGATTCCTCGTCAAGGACATGGCTCTGGACGACATCCTCGCGGCGGTCCGCGTGGTCGCCGCCGGCGACGCCCTGATCGCGCCGAGTGTCACCCGCCGCCTGATCGAGGAGTTCGCGGGACGGGCCGCCCCCGTCCCGCACCGCCGTAGGCTCGACGGCGTCACCGCACGCGAACGCGAGGTGCTGACCCTCATCGGACGCGGTATGTCCAACACCGAGATCGCCGCCGACCTGGTCATCAGCGTCGCCACCGTCAAGGCGTATGTGACACGGCTGCTCGCCAAGCTTGACGCCCGGGACCGGGTCCAGCTCGTCATCATCGCCTACGAGGCAGGCTTGGCGTCACCGTCTCGGTGATCGAGGCGAGCGGCGTCGCGGAGGCCGGGTCAACGGACCAGATCACCCTCACGGGCGACGATCCGGCCGGACTTGACGACCAGGGACCGGCGCGGACGCACGCACACGGCCTCGGCCGCGTTGCGGGCGTCGACCACCACGAGGTCGGCGTGGTCGCCCACGGCCAGGCCGTAGTCCCGCAGCGCGAGAGCGCGGGCGCCGCCGTAGGTCGCGGCGTCCAGGGCGAGCTCGACGTCCTCGTCGCGCGGGCCGGTGCCCTTGGCCTGGAACAGTGCCCGCTCCAGCATGTCGCCGGTGCCGAACGGGCTCCACAGGTCGCGGACGCCGTCGTTGCCGAGCGTCATCGGGACCCCCGCCTCACGGAGCAGCCGTAGCGGCAGGACGCCCCTGCTCGGAGCGACCGAGGCCAGAGCGACCCCGGCCTCGGCCAGGCCGGCGATCAGCCTGTCCCGGGTGGCGGGGTCGGCGTCGCCGAGAGCGAAGCCGTGGCTGATGGTGACCTTGCCGTTGAGGCCCAGGGCCCTGGTCCGCTCGATGATGAGCTCGAACTGCCAGGCGCCGAGCGTGCCGCCGTCGTGCAGGTGGATGTCGACTCCCGCCCCGTACCGCTCGGCCAGGGCGAAGACGGCGTCCAGGTGCCTGACCGGGTCCCGGTCCACCCCTGCCGGATCGAGGCCGCCGATCGACTCGACCCCGGCCTTCAGCGCCTCCTCCAGCAGTGCCTCGGTGCCGGGACTGATCAGCATTCCGGCCTGCGGGAAGGCGACGAGCTCCGCGGAGATCCGGCCACCGTGCCGCGCTACGGCGTCGCGGACCGCCTCGACCGAGCCCAGACCGACCAGCGGGTCGACGTCCACGTGGGAGCGGACGTGCGTGGTGCCGCAGACGATCATGTTCTCCAGCAGCGCTGTCACGTAGTCGGCGCTGGGGACGCCGAACTCCGGCCGCCGCTCCTGACCGTTGCGGATCTTGCCCATCAGGCCGGGAGCCGCGTCGTGCGGCACCCAGGGTCCGCCCCAGAGCGTCTTGTCCAGGTGCGCGTGGCCGTCGACGAATCCGGGAAGCACGAGCTTGCCGCCCAGCTCCTCCACATGGCCGCCGGTGTCCCCCCGGCCGGGCTCGCGGAGCTCGCGGAGCTCGCGGAGCTCGGCGATCCGCCCGTCCCGGACCAGCAGGTCGACGGAGCCCTCACGGCCCCAGATCCGAGCGTCGCGCAGCAGCAGTTCGGTCACGGTCTTGTCCTCCTCATCCACGATGACGCCGCCAAAGTTAGTGGTATACCACTAACTGGGCAAGTTAGGCTGAGCTCTGGTCCACTCCGTGGAGCCGTACGCGTCCCATGGGGTGGTACGCCGGCGACGTGGAGATCCCGGCTCCACGAGAGCCGGGAGGAGGTCGAAAGAGAGGTGAGCGGTGAGCGCGCTGCGCGACCGGGTCTACGAGACGCTCAAGTGGCGCATCGTCGAGGTGGAACTGCGTCCGGGCCAGCGACTGGTGGAGCGCGACCTCGCCGCCGAACTCGACGTCTCCCGCATCCCGCTCCGCGAGGCGCTGCGCCTGCTGTCCGCCGAGGGTCTGGTGGTGATCGTGCCCAACAGGGGCGCACTGGTCAGCCCGTTCACCCCGGCCGACATCCGCGACCTGTTCGACGTGCGCGAGAGTCTGGAGGTGCTCGCCGCGCGACTCGCCGCCGGACAGGCCGACGCCGACGGCCTCGCACGGCTGCGAGAGTGCATCGTCCGCGCCCGCGACGCCGTACGGCGGGACGACCGGCGGGACATCGTGACGGCCAACGCCGGATTCCACTCCGAGATCGTGAGACTGTCCGGCAACGCGCTGCTCGGCACACTGATGCGCCCGCTCGACGCCCAGCTCAGACGGTTGTTCCACCTCACCTCCGACCGCGATCCCGGCCGGCAGTGCGCCGAACACGAGGAGCTTTACGCGGCGATCGCGGACGGCGACGCGGACCGGGCGGCCGCCTGCGCGCTCCGTCACGTCGCCGACGGCCGCGAGCCGACCCTGGCGCTCGCCGAACGGTGGACCGCCGACATCGACCCGATCGAGGTGACCCGTACCCGCCGCCGCAGGCCCCTCGCCTGAGCCCGCCCCGGGGCGTTCCAAAACCTGTCGCCCTTCTGGGCCGCAAAAGGGATCATTACTGGCATGTCCGTACTCAAGGGGGTCCATTTCACACCGGAGCCACGTCCGGCCGAACTGGCGATGCAGGTCCATCTCGACGACGGCGACGTGGCCGTCGACGCGATCGACGCCCTCGCGCTGTCGCCGTTCGTGACGGGCGCGCAGCCCTGGTCGCGGACCAGGGAGCTGGAGCGTGTCCGCCCCGAGGCCTCGCTGATGCCGTCGGCGGGAACCCTCGCGCGGGCCGCGGTGGAGGAGGACGGTCGCGACTCCCGGCTGGTGTGCGGGGAGGGCTGGACACTGCGCGTGGTCCGGTTCCGCAACCGGGCCGCCACGGTCAGCGTGAGCGCGGTCAGCGAGGAACTCGCCCGCTCGGTGATCGAGGAGATCACCAAGGACGCGGTGGACCCCGCTCCTGAGAACGATCACGTCGAGATGGGTTTCTGGTGGCAGGGCCCCCGCGGCGCCCGCCGTTCGAGCAAGCCGATCACCGCCGCCCCGTGGGCGGACATCGGCGGCAACTACGCCGGCTCACTGCACGGGCGGCTGTCCAAGCTCATGTCCGTCGCGCCCGCCGAGGTGCACGGCCGCCTGGTCCTGCTGCACGGCCCGCCCGGCACCGGCAAGACCACGCTTCTGCGCACGCTCGCCCGGGAATGGCGGTCGTGGTGCCAGGTCGACTGCGTGCTCGACCCGGAGCAGCTCTTCGGCTCCCCCGGTTACCTGATGGAGGTGGCGGTCGGGTCCGACACGGACTCCGACGACGAGAACGAGGGCGGCGGGAGGTGGCGGCTCCTCGTCCTGGAGGACTGCGACGAACTGATCAGGTCCGGGGCCAAGGAGGCGGTGGGCCAGGGCCTGTCCCGGCTGCTCAACCTGACCGACGGCCTGCTCGGTCAGGGCCGTGACGTGCTGGTCGCCATCACCACCAACGAGGACCTGACCCGTCTCCACCCGGCCGTGGTCCGCCCTGGCCGCTGCCTGGCCCAGATCGAGGTGGGAGCCCTCCCCCACGACGAGGCGGCCCGCTGGCTCGGCACCACCGAGGGCGTCCCCTCTTCGGGCGCCACCCTCGCCGAGCTGTTCGCGCTGCGCGACGGCACGGCCGACCGCCCGGCCACCGCGCAGGAGACCGTCGGCCTCTACCTGTGAACAAGGGACCGCCTTCCCGCTCCCGGGTCCGTCCTGATGCCGCACCCGTCGGGTCACGGAACCGTGCCCGCGAACATAACCCGCCCGGCACGCGTCCAACGGAGTATGAAACGACTCAACGGCGCCGGGCGCCTCCCGGCACTCTCCGCGGTGATGGCAGGTGTGCTGACGGCGTCGGTCGTGTGCGCCTCCTCAGTGCCCTCCAGGCAGAACACCCCTCCGGCCGGGGCCGCGGGCTCACCGGTCGCGAGCGGGAACATCCGGTTCGTGAGCGCCGCCTCGGCAGCCGGGGGCACCGGTTCCTCCACGGAGGCCACCGCGGTCGGCCGCTGCCTGACCGGAGCCCTCGCGGCCCGCATGGGCCCGATGGACGCGGGTGCGGGACAGCGGTACGCACCGCTGGTGATCACCAACAGGTCCGCCCAGACCTGCTGGGTGTACGGCTTCGCCGGTCTGATCATGATCGACCGCAACGGCGACGCCCTGCGCACCAGGACACGCAGGGAGAAGGTCCAGCCGCACCGGGTGACCCTGCGTCCGGGAGCCGGCGCCCACGCCAGGATCCACTGGACTCAGGTGCCCACCGGCGACGAGACCAGGTGCCCGGTCTCCGCACGGCTGATGGTCGTCCCGCCTGACGAGGTCGCCCACCTGGAGATCCCCTTCACGGCCACGGTCTGCGACGACGGGCGCCTCGACCTCACCCCGCTGTCACCGGGGACACGCCTCTGAGACGGCGGGCGGCGCCAGGCGATTCCCGACCACGTCGACACCACCGTCGGGCACGGACTCGGCTGACAGCGATGATGTACGGGGTGACGCCGTAGGGCACGGGCTTTCCCGGAGGGCACCGGGAACGAGGCCTCACTCCTGGCTTGTGTCGGTGAACGCGCGGATGGCGCGGCCCGCCCGTTCGGCGATCGCGCGGAGGTGCCCGGCCAGCTCCGGAGGGTCGAGGAGGGTGTAGTCGACGGACAGGAGCGTGATGCGGTAGGCCAGGTACCGCGGGGAGTCGGGGTGGGTGTGCAGCCGGCACGAGCGGTGGTCGACCGGCTCCAGGGTCCCCTGCCAGGCGGGGACGTTTTCGACGGCCTGTTCGATGGGCACGTGCAGCAGCAATCGGGCCCGGACGTTGCGGGACGGCATCGCCTGGGTCACCCAGGTCCTGGTGTCGACACCGCCGGGCAGTTCGCGGCCGGGAACGCGGACGCCGGTGCGGTGGACCTCGCTGATCCGGTCCACGCGGAAGGAGCGCCACGCGGCCCGGTCCTCGTCGTAGGCCACCAGGTACCAGAGGTGGCCCGAGGCCACCAGCTGATGCGGCTCCACCAGCCGCCGTGCCATCTCGCCGTGTGCCTTGGTGTAGGCGAAGCGGACCTTTTCGTGGGTCGCGCAGGCGGCGGCGAACGCGGCCAGGGTGTCGGCGTCGGCGGCCGGGCCGTCCCGTGGCGGCAGGACGACGGCCGCGTCCGACAGCGCTGTCACCCGGTGGCGCAGCCGTACGGGGAGGACCTGTTCCAGTTTGGCCAGGGCGCGTAGCGAGGTGTCCTCGATGCCGGTGATGGCCGCGGTGGCCGCGGTGCGCAGGCCGATGGCGATGGCGATCGCCTCGTCGTCGTCGAGCAGCAGCGGTGGCATGGCCGCCCCGGCGGTCAGCCGGTAGCCGCCGGTGTTGCCCTGGGTGGCGTGGACCGGATAGCCGAGTTCACGCAGCCGGTCGACATCGCGGCGGATGGTACGAGGGGTGACGCCGAGACGGCCGGCGAGCTCGACGCCCGGCCACTCACGCGGAGTCTGGAGCAAGGACAGCAGTTGCAGCAGTCGGCCAGATGGATCACGCATGAGTTCATCATGCCATCACTAATAGGACGCTCACCGACCTATTGGCCTCTTACGGTTGGAGACATCGACCGGAACGGAAGCCGCCGGATCTCCGGCGGCGAAGGGAGCACCACATGTTGCGAGGACCGGCCACCACCAACTTCTGGGCCGACGACCTGGAGGCGGCCAAGAAGTGGTACGCCGAACTGCTGGGCGTCGAGCCGTACTTCGAGCGCCCTGGCAACGGGCAGCCGGCCGCCTACTACGAGTTCAGGATCGGCGACTACCAGGCCGAACTCGGCCTCGTCGACCGGCGTTACGCCCCGCCGGGCGCGCCCGCCACCCCCGGAGGCGCGGTCATCCATTGGCACGTCGACGACGTGCAGGCCACCCTGGACCGGCTGCTGTCCATGGGGGCCACGCCGTACATGCCGCTCACCGAGCGCGGCCCCGGTTTCGTCACCGCCGCGGTGGCCGACCCGTTCGGCAACGTGCTGGGCATCATGTACAACCGGCACTACCTGGAGATCCTGGGCCGATGATGCACTTCGCGGACGCCGCCCGCTCCGACCTGCGGAGTACTGTGGTCGATAAGTGAACATTGCGCCATATTTCGCCGCGATCGCGTCCGCCGCCGGTCTCCACCACTTCACGGATCGGCACTGTGCCTCTTCGTTTTCCGGGGTTGTCACAGCGTCCCGGCGGCGGCCGGCGCCCACCCGCCTCACTCGTACCGGACCTTTCGCAGGGACCGAAGCGGAGGGGCCGTGATCACCGGGGGTGTCGAAGATGAGCCACCCCAGGGACGTCCCCCTTTCCATCCTCGACCTGGCCCCCATTCCCAAGGGAGAGACCCCGGCCGACGCACTGCACCACACCATCGACCTCGCCCGCAGGGCGGACGAGTGAGATCGTTCCAACTTGAAGTTGCTGGTCAGGGGCCTGGTGTGATCCGTTGAGGGCATGCTCTGGCTGGTGGTGGGTACTGATCATGGTGGGTGATCATCGGTCAGCGGGTGTGTTCGGTGATGGCCAGGACCATCAGCGCGCGGAGCAGCTTGGTGACGTGGATGGCGTCCAGGCGGAGCTTGGTGAGGATGCGCCAGGCCTTCAACGTGGCGAAGCCGTGCTCGACGGGGGCGCGTTCGGCGCTGATGAGCCGGTTGACCTGCTTTTGCGCGGGGGTGAGGGGCCTGCCGCGGGTGGCTTTGCGGCCGGTGATGATGACCGGATTGTCGTCATCGTCGTCCAGGCCGACGAAGCCGAGGTCGGCGATAGCGCCCAGCCCGGCCTTGCGCAGGCGGGCGGTGAGGCGGTTGTGCCGGGCGGTGGTGATCTCCGATGCGCGACCAGGCCGGACGGCGGAGACCCACAGCAGGTTGCCGCGGGTGTCGGTGAGCGCCACCACGAGCAGCCCGTGGGCCTTGTGCTTGCCCGAGTAGTTCCTGCGGTTGTCGGCTCCGGTGCGGCGGCGGGTGCGGATCAGGGTGCCATCCAGCAGGACGACCTCACCACCGGCTTTGGCGATCTTCTTCAGGGCGCGGTCCAGGCGGGGTGCGCGGGCGGCGAGCAGTTCGACGGTCTCCAGCATCCAGCGTCGCACGGTGGAGGCCGAGACGTTGTTGGCGCCGGCCATGTCGGCCAGGCGCTGGTCATGGCGTAAGACGGCCAGCACGATGGTGGCGATCTTCCCGGCGGGCAGTTTCCGCCAGCGCGAGCCGATGGTCTTGAGATGAGCGCGCAGCAGGTCGGCCAGGAAGGTGAGGGTTTGGGTGGACAGCGGCAGCATGCAGGAGTAGACAGGCGAGGGCGTGTCTTCGGCGGACGTCGAAGCCTTCGACGTTGTCGATGTCGTGGTTTTGGTTGTGGTCACACGCCGCCAGGCCCCCGCCGGGGACACGCTCGGGATGTTTCACCCGGGCAGGGCCTGGCCAGGGGCTGCGGGAAGCGGCAGTGGGCGCAGTGGGCCGCCCGAGGTCAGGGGGCGAACGCGCCGCTGGGGGTCTTGCGCAGCCAGCCCCGCTCGGCCAGCCGGTTCAGCTTGGCCCGCACGCCTTCGACCTGCCCCGATTCGGTGGAAAGGCTGAGCTGGGCGCAGATCGCCTTGCAGATGAGGGGGCCGTCGGCGGCGCGTACCGCGGCCAGTAGCGCCTGGTAGTCGGCGGGCAGCTCATCAGTGCCGGCAGCGTGGTGACGGTGCGGGATCAGCAAACCGCCGGGCACGGGCACGGACGCGGGTACGGGTACGGGTATGGGGCGCAGCTCTATCCCCTGGGAGGCCTGCTCTGCTGCCTGGGCTGGGGTGAGCATCACCTGGTAGAACGGCGTCGGCTCACCGCCGGGCTCGCCGGGTGCGTTGAGCTGCTCGGCGGGATCGTCGGCGAGGAGTTCCTTGACCACCTGCTCGGCCACACGCAGCCGGTCCATCTCGTCTTCGGTCTCGGCCAGTTGCTCGCGCAACCGATCGGCGTGCGTGCCCAGCGCGACCAGGCGCATGGTGATGCGCTCCAGCAGCGGCGACGACATGGCTTCCCCCGGCCGACAAGACAACGATTACCTGGCGAGATCACCAGGACACGGACGATAACGACCCCAGGCCGGGCAGCGCAGACGAAAGCCGGAAGATCCACATTTGCCCCCGGCGGACGATCGAGACCCATGATCCCAGCCGTCTACCAGGAGAGAGCACACTCAACACCGCCAGGCCACCCCCTCCGACCTGCGAGGACAGGATGGAACTAGCTCAGTGGGGTTAGAGCCGTTACTGGATGGCCGAGCACCACAACATGCCCGCGGTGGCGAGTTCCGCCACCGCGGTGCCGGTGGGACAGGTCGCCGCGGTCACCTCCCGGGTGCACATCGGATCGGGCGGCATCATGCTGCCCAACCACCCGCCGCTGGTGGTGGTGGCCGAGCAGTTCGGCACCCTGGCCACGCTGCATCCGGGCCGTATCGACCTGGGCGTGGGACGCGCCCCGGGCACCGATCCGTGGACCGCCCGCGCCCTGCGCCGCGCCCCCTCCGCGGCCTCGGACTTCCCCGACCAGAGGGCACCCATCCCAACCCCGCCGGGACGAGGGCGCCGGATCGGCATCGGGGAATCGCCCCGCGAGGACCGTGGTAAGCAAGCTTCCGGCAGGCGTCCTCTCCGTGACAGAGGTGTTGATCTTCCTCCGGGAGGACGCGAGGTGCACGCAATCGGCAGGCCGGCTTCCCGCACCTAGCCCGGCGGGGCGATGCCGACCCGACGGACAAGTTTCATGACGCTGAGACGTCAATCCCGCTTGATCGGTTCAATCGGGCCCGCAGCCACAGCCGTCCGGGACTGGTGAGGCGTTGGTTGACGGCAGCCCGATGCACGGCATCCGCGTAAAACGTCTGCGGTCACCCCCCGGTCTCCGCTGAGGTCAGCAGCCCGTGCAGGCGGCGGCACTCGCGGGCGAAGGCGCTGGAGGACCTGCGGCCCGCCAACGGGGTCAGCGCGGGGATCTCCCCCCTCGCCCCGGCCCAGCGGGCGACCGTGACGCCCAGGGCGACGAGATCGGCCACGCCGCCCGCCGGTCTCTCCCCCGCCCCGGGCAGCAGGTGGGGGAGCGCCGCCCGGATCACCGCCCAGACCTCCCGGTGGGCGCCCAGCCTGGCCGCCGCCTGCAGCCGGACCGTGGCCTGGGACAGTTTCAGCTCGGTGCATCTGGTCAGCAGGGCGATCTGCCTGCCGAGCGCGGCCTCGGGCAGATCGCCCCTGGCCGCCATCAGCAGCAACAGCCGTACGCCCTCTTCCGGATCCTGCCGTCCCCGGTAGTCCGGGGTCTGCCGGGTCAGGAAGGAGGCCAGCAGCAGAGCCATCGGCTCACCCGCCGGTCCGCCGGCCGCCGCGAGCGTCTCGACATAGAACGGCCGGACCTCCGGCCGGTCCCACGAGGTGAACAGGTGAGGGAGGTAGTGGGCGGCGACCACGTCACGGTTGGCCGGCAGGACGGCGGGCCACCACGCCATCTGGCCTCCGTGCTCCCCCCCAGTTACGGTCCGGGACCTCACCGAACAGCTCGTCGACGAACTCCAGACCGGTCGGCTCCGCCCGCAGGTGCGGGGTTGGTCTCACGTGGGAGGCGGCACGTGGTCTCCGCTCGCCCGCGTCGTACTCGTACGTGCCCTCGGTGTACTTCCAGCGGACACCGGTCTCCGGCTCGACCGGGCCGTCCTCCAGCCAGCGCGCCGCCCGGCGCCCGGCCTCCGAGGTGAGCCTGCCGGCCCTGGCGACGACCTCGGGGGCCGCGTCTCCCGGCAGCCGGAGCAGTGCCTGCTGGAAGTCGGCGGGCAGCGGCTCGATCCCGGCGGCTTCGACGGCCTCCAGCCGGGTCAGGAGCTCGGCCGGATCGAGATGGCCGGTGGGGCAGGTCGGGGTGGCGAGCAGGAGGGGCGGAAGGGCATCGGCCTTGAGCGCGGCGAGCACCTCGGCGTACCGTCGCAGCAGGAAACGGTGCGGCGGCGAGACCGAACGCTTCAGGGGCAGCCGGTCGGACCGGGCCTCCCGGGTCCTGCGACGCGATCCGAACGGGTTACGGCCGAACCAGCCGAAGCTGATCAGGTATTCGGTCCCGTCCTCCCCCGGATCCTCCCCGTCGGCCCCAGCGCCGTCCCCCTCCTCCGCCGCCATGTCGGAGCTGAGGTTTCCAGGGCCCTGGTCCTTCTCGGGCCCGTCCGCACCGGGCTCGGCATCGGCCCGCTCCGGTTGCTCCGGGCCGGCCTCGTCCTCTCCGGAGCCCATGATGCTCCGGATGATGCTGTCCTGCATCCCGGCGGGAAGCTCCTCGAAGGACAACCGCTCGCCGTTCGGGCCGCTGATGCCGATGCCGTCCGCGACGCTGCGCCGGAAGGCATCGGGATCGAAGGCCGGAGGCTCCTCGACCGGTGGTCCGGGATCGGCGCCCGGGGAGACCAGCTCCGCCGCCATCGCGGCGAACCAGTCCTGGGTGGAGTACCAGTCCTCGCGGCCGTAGAGCTCGGAGGCACGGCGGACGAGCGGGGCGACCGCCGTGCGCAGCCCTTCGCGGTCCTCGGTCGCGAGCCTGACGAAGGCCGCCAGCCGGCTCTCCTTCGACTGCCAGTCGCCGTTCCACCGCGTGTTCGCGAATTCCGCGACCGTGCCGGGCGGCTCGGGAAGGGGCTCCGCCGGCTCCGGTACGGCGAGCACGGCCGGGGTGAACGCCTCGGGCTCCTCCTCCGGACCGGCCTCTCCGCCGACCGCTGCGGCCAGTCGCGCACCCAGGTCCGCAGGGAGCGTGGCGAGCCTGTCACGCAGGGTCTCGGCCCCCAGCGGGGTCAGGTGCCGGGCGTGTCTGACGGCCAGCCGTACGGCCCGTTCCTGTACGGCGTACGCCTCGTTGCCGAGCGCCGACGCCAGAGCCGGGGCCAGTCCGTCGGCCCTTTCCGGCGCCTGCCGTACGAACTGGTCCAGCCAGGTGAGCCCGGCCCGCACCAGGCCGCCCTCGGCTCTGAACAGCAGGCCTTCCATGGCCTCGGTCACGTCGTCCGGGTCGAGGTGGTCCAGGCGGCGCAGGTGCCTGAGTGACAGCTCGGCGACCGGGCCGGGCGCGGCCGGCAGCAGGCGCAGGTAGTCGCGGGCGCGGGACTCCACCTCGGTGTAGGTGGGGTCGAGCACCTCGTGGAGCCGGGCGAAGAACCTCAGGTCCTGGGTGTCTCCCCCGCGCAGGAAGCGGCTGACGCAGCCGTCCAGCAGCGTCTCGCGCCGGACCGTGCCCTCGCTGCTGAGCACGGCGAGCGCGCCGAGCCAGGAGTCGGCACTCAGCGGGCTGCTCCGCTCCTCGCGCAGGGCGCGGCCCACGCCCTGCGCCTCGAAGATCCTCGGCAGCAGGGTGTGGAGCAGCGGGTCCGTGCGGAGCCTGCCCGCACTGGGCCGGTCGGAGACCCAGGCGACCACGAGCGGATCGTGCTCGGGCGGCGGCGCTCCGGTACGGCGGAGCAGGGTCAGGACCAGTGGCGCGCCCGGAGAGCGCCGGTTTCGGAGCCGTAGCGCGAGCCGGGTGACCAGGTCGGCCTGCCACTGCGGCTCCCGCGCGGAGATCACTTCGATGAGCGCGTCGGTGTCGCCGGGCGTCTCCCATTCGGAGATCGCGAAGTCGCGCCGGTTGAGCCAGGTGGCGACCGCGGCCGCACCGCCGAGCGAGCCCGCGCCCGCCACGCGCATCGGTTCGGCCCAGTCGCCCAGGTCCTCCCAGGGATCCAGCCTGCGGCGCACAGACTTGAGGTGTCCGGGCAGCTCGTGGGCGACCTCCTGCCTGCCCGCGTCGTCGAGTCCGGCGAGTCGGGCCGTCAGCTTGTCGAGGTCACCGGCGTCGACGAGGTCGCGGACCTCGTCCCAGACGGTCATCGGGAGGTCTCCTGGACGGGGAGGTCCCGCGCCGTGGGGGAGGTCTCCCCGCCGGGGAGGTCCCGGGCGGCGATGCGGGCGGCGAGCACGTGCTTGCAGGGGCCGCGCGAGCCGTGGTGGTCGTACCACCACGGGCAGGTGCACGATCCGGACTCCAGCCGGACGGCGCGGACGCCGCCGCCGGTGGTCACCTCGGCGGAGTCGGGACCGGTCAGCCGGACGGCTCCCTGCTCGACCAGTCTGCGGGCGGAGGTGAGCCGGGGGTTCAGCGCGGCGACGTGGTCGCGGTCGTAGGGCAGTTCGCGGTGGAAGTGTGAGGCCTCGGCGAGGTCGTAGCCGACCCGGCCGGCCGTGCCGAGCTGGGTGAGGGCGGCCCGCACCCGCTGGGGGGTGAGGCCGGAACGCGCGGCGAGCACGCCGAGCTCCAGGGTGGGCTCGAAGTTGAGCAGGACGCCGACGAGGTCGGCGTCTCCGGCCACCTGGTCGCCGGAGAGGTCGTCGAGGACCGCGCCCTCCCCGGAGAAGCCCCGCCAGGTCTGCGGGGACAGTGCGAGGGTGTAGCGCATGCCGGGCAGCTCCAGCTCCACCGCGCCGGCCCCGGAACCGTCCGCCGGGCCGTACACGCGCAGGGCCTTGACGAACCTGAGCAGCGGCATCATGGTGGCCAGCCGCCCGACCCCGGCCAGGTGGACCCCGCCTGGCACCTCCCGGTCCGACACCCGCAGGTCCCCGCCGGCCGGCACCGCCCACACCTCGGCCGACGCCCTCCTGGGCAGTCCGCGCAGGAACCGTACGGCCTGCGGACCGGACAGCTCGGCCCGCAGGTCGAACCCGGCTGCGATCACCTGGACCTCGGCGAAGCCGCGCAGCCACCGGGCGGGCAGCGGCACCTTCTTCTCCACCACCGCGCCGTCGAGCGTGGTCACCGTCACCTCGTCGGGACCGACCCCCACGTGCAGCGGGTCGCGGCCGCCGACCCTGGCCAGCGCCTCGCGTAGCGGGTTGTTCACGTCCACGTTGGTGGTGCCCCGGTCGAACACCTCGCCGTCGAGGGCGGGGCCCAGCACGTCCAGCCGGGAGTAGACGCCGCCGCAGGCGGAGAACGACTCGAACCGGAGGCGGTCGCCGCCGCAGGTCACCACCGGGTCGCGGGTGAACCCCGGCTGCGGCCGGTGGTAGCGCGCCAGCGCCACGTCGGCGACCGCCAGCAGGCCCGCCGCGGCCGGCGCGGCCTGGGTGAGGAGGCCACTGAAGAACCGGGGGTGGTCGGTGAAGCCCGTGGCCGTCCGGCCTCCGGACGTCGACAGTCCCAGGTGGCCTTCCGAAAGCGTGGAGGGTCCGGCGTAGGAGTACGCCTGCGTCGCGTTCGTCATGCGCCGGACAGTAGAGATCACCACCGACAAAATGCGTGTCGGGTGTGTATCAGCCCGGGAGGGCGAGCGTGCTGATCGCGCCACCGTCCGGGGCGTTGGCGAAGACGGGCTCGGCGCCGATCACGTGGGCCTGACCGAGCGCGATGGTCAGGCCCAGACCGTGACCCTGGCCGCGTTCGGCTCTGCCGGTGCGGAAACGTTGCGGCCCGTCGGCCAGGCAGATCATGAGCGACAACGGCTATCTGGCGGTCGGTGCGCTGCTGTTCGTCGAGGACTTCGGCGTCCCGACCCCCGGGGAAACAATCTTGATCGCCGCTGCGGTCTACGCCGGTGCCGGGCAACTGAACATCGTCGTCGTAGCGGTCGCGGTGGCGGCCGCCGTCGCCGGGGACAACCTCGGCTACCTGATCGGCCGCACCGGCGGCCGTGCGTTCATCCACCGGTGGGGCCGCTACATCCTGCTGCCCCCGCAACGCTTCCACAGAGCCGAGAGGTTCTTCGCCCGCCACGGTGGCAAAGTCGTCACCGTCGCCCGTTTCGTCGAAGGACTGCGCCAGGCCAACGGCATCATCGCGACCTCCAGCGCCGCACCCTCGCCGTCGTCTTCGACGGCCTCCGCCCGGCGCGCGCCGGCCTTCATGATCCGCGACGGCGCCCGCGCGGCACTCAGGGCGTGGCCGGTTGACGCCCGGCGTGACTCCGGGGCGGGCGCCGTTCAGGGTGCGGGTTTCGTCCAGGTGAGGGAGTAGCGCCAGAGCAGGTGACGCCGGTAGCGCACCCCAGGAAGCGTCTCCTCGGCGATGTGCCGCATTCCGGCGTAGCTCTCCGGCGGCGGCCAGACCATCGGGGCCGAGTGTTCCCAGTAGGTCCGCTTCAGCTTGTACAGCCGGGTGCCGACGGCCGCGGCGAGCTCCCAGGGAAGATCGGCGGGGATCCGGCTGTAGGCGAGTCCGACGACGGCGAGCGTCCCCCCGGGCCGGAGAAGCTCCCGCATCCGGTCGAGTGCCGTGGCCGCGTCCATGTGGTGGAGCGTCGCGACCGAGACGACGGCGTCGAACGAGGCCGACTCGAAGGGATGGGTGAGGAAGTCGCCGAGGAGATAGTCGATGCCGGAGGCGTCGACGTGCCGGCGGGCGAGATCGATGCTCGGCCCGTCGAGATCGATGGCGGAGACGTGCCCGGCGACCCGGCGCAGCTCACGGGTCAGCATTCCCTCGCCGCAGCCGACGTCGAGCGCCCGTCCGCACCCGTCCGGCACCGCCCGCAGGATCACCGGGTGGTAGTGGATGTTGTGGTTCCACCGCTCGTTCTCCGCCGTCATGGCACACGATCTTCGCACGGGTCCGGGGACCCGTGCGCGTTGACGCCCTGGCGGTGAACCACCGGCGCCACAGGCGGTTCCGGCACCGGCACCCGGCTCTGCCGATGAGCCCGGCCCGCTCGATCGCCCAGCTCGGTGCCGGGCTCGGCCTCGGAGACGGCTGAAGGAGTCCTACGGCCAGGCGAGCAGCTCGAAGACGACGGCCTTGCCGAGTCGGGTGTCGCGATAGCCCCAGCTCCTGGCCAGCCTGCCGACCAGGGCCATGCCCCGCCCGGACTCCTCACCGTCGAACGAGGCCGGCACGACCGGGACGTCTCTGTTGTTGTCGTAGACCTCGACGCGGTAACCGCGCCCATGGACGAGCGCGTTCGTCACCATTTCCGAGGTGAGCAGTTCCACCACCTCGCAGAGCTCCTCGGACACCTCCCAGTCCCGGGCGATGTCCGCACGAATCTCCGAGCGGTCGCGACGCATTCCGGCCTGCAGGGAATCACTTTCTCCCCGAGCATCACCACGACTGGCGCAAGAGCCAGGTGTTCCCCGAGTGGTTCGGCACCTGGCACGAGAAGGAGCAGACGGCCGTGGCCGCGCGGATGAAACGGCAGGACGTCCTCACCCGCGAGGACTCGCCGCCCCCGACCCTGCGCCGCCTGATCGACGAGGCGGTCCCGCACCGGCCGGTCGGCGGAAGAAAGGCCATGCATGACCAGCTGGAAAAGCTGGTGTCCCTGACAGATTCCGCACCGAGGCGTTGCCGCAGAGCATGTCGATTGACCTCATCAGAAGAACGGCGGAAGAGCAATGGACCTGAGCACACTCAAATGGCGGAAGTCGAGCCTCAGCGGAAACAACGGCGGCGACTGCATCGAGGCCGCCGCGCTCGAAAACGCCTCGCAGAGACCCGCCCACAAACAGGACGCCACCGTCGCCCTGCGTGACAGCAAAGACCCCTCCGGCCCCGTTCTCTTCTTCAACGACAGCGAGTGGGCCGCCTTCCTCGACGGCGCCAAAGCCTCCGAATTCGACCAGAGATAACCCGTCCGGGCTCCGGGTCCTCAGCGCGCGGGAGCGAGGACCCGAGACTCCGCCGGGGATCTCCGCCTACGGGGCCATGGCAGTAAGTTGCCGCTGGTTAGTGGCGTCACCGCGGCGGAGCGAGGTGGCTGGTGACCTCAGCGATGGCTTCGGCGCCGGGGTGGAAGCTGTGGAAGCCTCCGTCAGGCCGGAGGAAGTCCGCGAACCAAAAACAGCTCATCATCGCGTGGAAGAACAATCCCAGCACGGCGACCAGGCGGACGGTCTGGCCCCAGGCGAGGTATCTGGGCGCCGCGCCGATGCCTCCCAGGCGCACGCGCACCGACAGGGCGGCGATGCCGGCGATCTCCGGCCAGCGCGGCCGGGGGGTGGGCTGACCACGGAGGTCTCCGGCTCCCTCCAGCAGAGCGCAGAGCATCTCCTCCTCCCGTGCGGCCCGGTAGGTGGCGGGCAGCAGGCGCAGCACGCGGCGGTAGCGCTCCTCCAGAAGGCTCACGCCATGCCCCCCGCGTACCGGGCGCGCAGCCGCCGGCGGGCGTTTTCGACATTGCCGGCCAGCCGTACGGCCTCCGCCCCCAGGGCGCGCGCCCCAGACTCGGTGAGCCGGTAATAGCGGCGCAGCCGTCCCTGCTGCGCCTCCTCGCGGTCCAGCACCACCAACTCGTCGGCGGCCAGCCGGTCCAGCACGCCGTACAGCGTGCCGATCTTCAGCCGCACCCGTTCGCCCGACAGCCTCATGAGCGGCGTAGACGTACTTCATCGCGGTCGCGGCGGAGACGCCGATTACGCGCATGAGGTGCACCGGGTCGGCGGTGTGGCGGGCCTCGTCGAGGATGCGGTCCTGGCGGAGCTTGGACGGGCTGAGCCCCAGCGGCCGGAAGATGCCGGTGATGACCATGCCGGAGATCGGCGGCAGAGTGCCGGCCCGTGACCAACAACCGACCGGCCAACGGCGACAGCCAGCGCGGGTGGCCGGCCGCGGTAGCGTCCTTCGGCTTCTGCCGCGGCGATCCCTTCGGCGGTCAGTTCGTTCTGCAGGTCGCGCTGGAACTGCCCCACGGCGGTGATCACGTTGATGATCAGAGCGGTTGTCGCGTCGTTGGCGGCCAGGTTGTGGAAGTTGGACAGCGGTCCCGACAGGACCCGCAGTACTACGCCGCGGGCCCGGCACCAGTCGCGGACGGCATGGATGTCGATCAGGTCACGGCAGAGCCGGAACAGTTCCGACACCGTGAGGGTGTCGCCGGGGTGCGCGGCGGCGGCGGCGATGCGACCGAACGCGGGCCGCTCCAGCGCGGGGGTCTTGGAGGTGGTGGCCGGATCCTCGAACAGCAGCACTCCTTCGGCCGGGTGGAAGCCCTCGGCGACGCCTTCGGTTCGGACCAGCAGCCCGGCCTCGGTGAGGATGCGCCGTTGCCGGAGCAGGGACTGGGTCGCGGTGGACGAGCGGGAGTAGACGATCCGCACTGGCGCTCCGGGGGGGAGGACGGAGCCCCGTTCTATCTGTCGGAAAATCCTGTCGTCAATCAGCGCTCGATATTGGCCGCCGAGCGTGGTATTTCATACCTCGCTGTCCGGTTTTCTGGGGGCCGGTCTGCGGCCTGTCGGGAAACCGTCTAATCCCGACACCTCAGTGAAGACCCACTCTGTCACCGGCGTGCTCTACCGTGGAACCACACCACGGCCAGACGCGTACCGCCGTTCGCCGCCGCTCCGAGCGCCCACGCCGCCCGGGGCACAGTCGGCCAAGGTCCTCCGGGGCCCGCGCAGCAGCACAGAAGACCTTTCGTCCGGCCCTGTCCTCGCCGGCGGGAGGCGTGGGATACCGCCAGGCTGGAGTCGACCGTGCCGAAGAAGCAGAACACCACCGCCCAGCGCGCCCGCGAGGCCGCGCGCCAGGGCACCAAGTACACCCAGGCCCTCCGCAACGGCGCGGGCTACCACCCCGCCGCGGGCACGACAGCCACCGCCAGCGAGGACGACCGCTTCGGCGGCCACGAGTTCGAGTACGAACAGGTGACCGACCTGTTCCGCTGCACGGAGTGCAGGGTCTACGAGGTGGTGGCCCGCGACACCGACGGACCGATCAAGCCGTGCACGGGTCCGATCGGCTACGGCGGTGACACCGAACGGGTTTACCTGCTGCTGACGGAGAACCCGGAGCTGCCGCACAGCCACGTGGCGTCCCTGGCGTGGAACATCCGCAACACCGGCATCGGCCGTGCGCCACGGTACGCATGGCGGGACGGGAAGCTGCTGGTCGAGTCGGCTCCCAGCGTCGTCGCCGAACTGGCCCGCCGGATCGAACAGATCACGTCCACCATCGACAGCCGACAGGTGCCGGCCGTCTCCTCGGTGGACCACCTCACCGCAGAGGCCGGCCGGGCCATCCTCGCGGAGAACTACGCGGCATACGTCGCCGAATACGGCGAGCCCGCGTAGTCACGGGGGAGCTACCTGGCGGCTGGGACATGTTCGGGAGCGGGGAGGGCCCTGACGCTCAGAGCGTCGAGGATCTCACCGCGCTGCTGACCTCGGCGGGGAAGCGCTGAGGTCGAGACAGTTACCGCTCCCGGACTGCGTAGGTCAGGTGGGTCACCTGCTGCGTCGGCTCCGCGCGGACCGGCTCCAGGGCCATGCGGCCCGCGTCCACGCCCTCGAACAGGCGGATTCCGGAGCCGAACAGCACGGGTGAGAGCGCGATCGAGAACTCGTCGATCAGGCCCGCGTTCACGTACTCCAGGATCGTCGCGCCGCCGCCCGCGATGCGGACGTCTCGGTCGCCGGCGGCCTCGCGGGCTTGGTCGAGCGCGGTCTCGATGCCGTCGTTGACGAAGTGGAAGGTGGTCCCGCCGGGCCGCTCCCAGGGGTCACGCTTCTCGTGCGTCACGACGAACACCGGCGTGTGGAACGGCGCCTCCTCCGGCCACATCTGCTCGCCGGCGTCGAACATGCGCTTGCCCATCACGCTCGCGCCGGTGCGCTCGAACGTCTCCCGCACGATGTCGTTGTCGCGCCCTTCCTTGCCGCCCTTGCCGAGCTTCAGGTTCTCCCGGAAGAACCGCTGCGGGAATATCCACTGCTGCAGTTCCATCCACTGCCGCCCCATCAAATCCTCGGAGGACTCGGGTGCGATGAAACCGTCCAGCGACATCGACACGCTGAAGAACACCTTCCCGGCCATCAGCCCTCAGCTCCCTTCCGAATGATCTCGGTGACGTAGGCAGCCAGGTTGCTCAGGGTCTGCCGGCCGCCCTCGATCGCGTGGTACTTCTCGACCGCTTCGTCGCGCAGCTCCTTGGTGGGGAATACCGTGCGCATCTCGATCCGGGTCGCCGCCCCGTCGGGCGCGAACGCGAGGACCGACTCGAAGGCGTTCGGGTCGCCGCGGTATTCGCCGTGCAGCAGCGCGATCCGCTCCGGCGGGACGATCTCGGTCCAGGTGATCCACTCCTGGTAGTCCGTCCTGTCCGGTCCGTGCATCACGAAGTCCCACTCCCCGCCGACGCGGAACTCGAAGGACCGCGTGGTGGTGGTGAACCCCTCCGGACCCCACCACCGCGACAGGTGCCGCACCTCGGTGAACGCCTCGAACACCAGCTCCCGTGGGGCGTCGATGACCCGGGAGATCACAACCTCGCGGTCGGCCGTCGCGGACTGCGCCGGCGCTCCTTGTCCCGTCTCGCTCATCAGTTACTTCCTTCCTGTCCTGCCTGCTTGAGGTCCTGCACGTACGCGTCCAGCCGGTCGAAGCTCTCGTTCCAGAACCGCTCGAACCCGCCGGTCCACTCGTGGACCGGTCGCAGCCCGCGGGCGTCCAGGCCGTACAGGCGCTGCTTGCCTGCCTTGCGGTCCCGCACCAGCCCCACCTCCCGGAGCACCCGCAGGTGCTTGGACGCCCCCGGCTGGGTCATCCCCAGCTCCTGGGCCAACTCGGTCACCGACCGCTCACCCGCCCGCAGCAGCGCCAGGATCTCCCGGCGCTGCGGCTCGGCGATCGCGTTGAAGACGTCCGACGTCGTCGCTGCTCGTGCCACGGGCGCCATCATATGCCGATATCGGCATGCGTCAATCCGGGGGAATCAGGCGGTCTTGTCAGATGACGATCGTGACCCTTGTCAGCGGCTGCGGAAACGCGTATCCCGGAGACGGCACGCGCGACGGCGGCAGGCAGGGAAGGCGATAGGCGAGCAGCACGCCAACGGCTGGCGGGTGAGCCGCCACCGGCTGGTGGCCGACGCCACGGTCGGCGTCATCGCCAACCCGATGTCGGGCCGTGACCGCCCAACCAGCCACATTCACCGCTCCGGAACGATCACGAACCGCAATCGTGATCTCTCACCCCGCTACCTGGCGGCAGAGGACATTCTCGGGAGCGGAGGGCCTTGAGGAGGCGGAGCGCAGTCGCCGCGACGCTGTCGTGTTGTCGGATCGATGACGACCGGCGTCCCGGAAAGTTCTTCAAAGAAGTCCGGGAGGGGGTGTCGGATCGGGGTGGTGGTGTTCGTAGCAGGGGTGAGGCCGCCCACAGGGGGCGGCGCCAAGGCAAAGGAACCGCGATCATGAAGCTGACGACCATGACCCAGATCTCCGTCGATGGAGTGATGCAGAACAACGGCGCCCCGACGGACGACCACCCGACGGGGTTCGAGCGCGGCGGATGGGCCCTGGGGAAGGGCGACGACGGGACCAGGGCGTTCATCGCGCAGACCTACCAGCGCGCGGAGGCGTTCCTGTTCGGCCGGCGCACCTACGAGCTGTTCGCCGGCTCCTGGGGATCAATCGACCAGATGCGCGCACATCCCATCGGCGTGGCCTTGAACGAGGCCCCCAAGTACGTCGCCTCGACCACGCTCACCGCGCCGGATTGGGAGGACACGACCGTTCTCCGCGGTGACCTCGCGGCGGCCATCAGTGACCTGAAGGCCAAGCCCGGCGGTGAGCTGCAGGTGCACGGCAGTGGCGCCCTCATCCGGTGGCTGCTGGAGAACGATCTGGTCGACGAGATGACTCTGATCGTGATCCCGGTGATCGTCGGCCAGGGCGCGCGCCTGTTCCCGGAGTCCGGTCCGGATCTTGCGCTCGACCTGGTCGAGTCGCGGGTCGACTCGAAGGGCGTGACGATCCAGGTCTACCGGCCGGCCGGGCGCCCGCGGTATGCAACGGTTTGAAGTCCCTGACCACCGAACCACGCTGTCTTGACACCACAGGAGATGATCTTCAGATGCAGTACCTGGTTTCCGTGATCGATGACAAGAGCAATCCCGGCAGCACGGACAGGCGGCCTGCCATCAGCGCGTTCAACGAAAGACTTATCGCCGAGGGCTACTGGGTTTTCGCGGGCGGACTCGCGGACACCGACGCGGCCACGGTCATCGACAACCGGGGCGAGCAGGCGGTGTTCAGCGACGGGCCTTTCGTGGAGTCGAAGGAGTACCTCGCCGGCGTCTGGGTGTGGGAGGCCCCCGATCTGGATGTGGCGCTCAAGCTCGCCGCCGAGGCGTCGAAGGTCTGCGATCGGAAGGTCGAGGTGCGGCCGTTCCGGTGAGCGACGTCGAGGAGGCGATCACCCGGGCCCACCACGAGGAGTGGGCCCGGGTGGTCGCCGCCGTGACCAGGCGTTTCGGTGACCTCGACATCGCCGAGGAGGCGGCCGCCGAGGCGTTCGCGACCGCCGTCGAGCGGTGGCCGGCCGACGGCGTACCGCCCAACCCCGGCGCCTGGCTGACCACCACCGCCAACCGCAAGGCCATCGACCGGATCCGGCGCGAGAACAAGCGCGACGACAAGCACAAGGAGGCTCAGATGGTGTACGAGGCCGACCCGCCCGAGCCTGTCGGCGCCATCGACGACGACCGGCTCCGGCTGATCTTCACCTGCTGTCACCCGGCGCTGGCGATGGAGACCCGCGTGGCGCTGACGCTGCGCATGGTCGGCGGTCTGACCGTGCCCGAGATCGCCCGCGCGTTCCTGGTGGCCGAGAGTGCCATGGGGCAGCGGATCACCCGCGCGAAGGCCAAGATCAAGGCGGCTCGCATCCCCTATCGCGTGCCGGCCGCCGAGGATCTCCCGGCACGCCTCACCGGCGTACTCGCCGTCCTGTACCTCGCCTTCAACGAGGGCTACCTCGCGACCGGCCCCGACACCGATCCCGTACGTCAGGACCTGACCGCCGAGGCGATCCGGCTCACCCGCCTGATCCGCGCGCTCCTGCCGCAGGACGGAGAAGTGGCCGGGCTGCTGGCGCTGATGCTGCTCACCGAGGCCCGCCGCCCCGCCCGGATCTCGGTCAGCGGCGAACTGGTCGCGCTCGACGAGCAGGACCGTGGGGCCTGGGACACAGGCCTGATCGCCGAGGGGCATCGGCTGGTACGCGAGCGCCTCGCCGCTGCCGCCGCCGGGGTCGCTCTAGGCCGCTACCAGATCCTCGCCGCGATCAACGCCGTGCACACCTCCGCCCGCGACATCCGCGACACCGACTGGTCACAGGTCCTCGCCCTCTACGACCAGCTCATCCGCCTCGACACCTCCCCGATCATCGCCCTCAACCGGGCCATTGCCGTGGCCGAGCTCGACGGGCCGGAGGCGGCACTGGCCATCGTTGACCGCCTCGCCGAGGCGTTGGCCGGCTATCACGCCTACCACGCCACCCGCGCCGACCTGCTGCGCCGGCTGGGCCAAAGTCAGCAGTCACGCGCGGCCTACGACCGGGCCATCGACCTGGCCGGCAACACCGGCGAGACCGCCTACCTCACCCGCCGCCGCGACCAACTGCAGTAGCGCCCGCGCTTGAAGAGCGCGCTTTGCGAGGGCGCTGGCGTCGGCCAGCGGGGGCGGAGCAGCCACGATCAGGTTTCCTTCGGGGCAGGCGGGTTCGTCAGCTCTCGTCTTCGTCGTCGGCTGCGTCGGGGTCGCGCAGGGCCCGGATCGCGCCGGGGGCCAGGTCGGGCAGCAGGAAGTTGTAGGCGCCGTGCACGCCCAGCTGGTTCTCCAGGCCGCGTTCGTAGCGGTGGTACAGCTCGCCCTTCTTCCCGTGGCAGATTTTGCGGGCCAGGTCGTGGCGCCCCTCCTGCAGGTTACGGATGTGCTTGATGTCCCGCCGATAGGTCTCGTCGGTGTCGATGAACGCCAGGATGTGCAGGGACTTGAAGATCCGGCCGTAGGCGGCGATCGCCTCGCCGAGCGCGGTCGGGTGGCCGTCGCGCTGCAGCATGGTGACCACGTCGTAGGCACGGACGGTGCCGGTGTAGATCGAGGCGACCACCCGAAGGATGTCGCCCCAGTGCTTGCGCACCCTCCGTAGATCGATCTTCCCACGGGCGAAGGTGTTCAGCGGCCCGTAGTCGGCGTCGCCGCTGATCCGCCAGCCCTTCTGGTCGGGCAGGTCGGCCAGCGCGGGCCGATAGGAGATGCCCAGCAGTTCCAGCAGCCCGAAGACCAGGTCGCTGTACGATCCGGTGTCCGAAACGACGATCTCCGGGAGTTCGCCGCCGTCCAGGCCAAAGATGACGTCGACCATGTGCAGGGAATCGCGGATCGTCCCAGACACGATCTTCGCACCCCGCCCCATTCCTTGATCATTTATTGCGTTGAGCCAGGTCATACCGCGTTTCGATCCAAAGAACTTGCGGTTGGGGCGGGCGAACGCGGCCGGGACCGGGACCACGAACCGCATCCCGTCGACCGCGGCGACCATGCCGCCGCCCCACGCTTGCGCCAAGGCCAGCCCGGTCTGCCGGGCGACCAGCGGCGCGTTGGCCGGGGCGAGGGTCTCGGGCCGGAAGTAGTTCTGGAACACGTGCGAAAGCCGCGACCGCTCCAGCGCAGGCACGCCGGTCTTGGCGATCGGCCGGTACCCGACGTTCATGGAGTGCGCGGCCAGGCACGCGGCGATCGAGACCGGCAGGTCCTCCAGCCGGGACCGGCCGCCCGACACCGCGGTGAACGCGTCGATCAGGGAGGGCTCCCACGACATCACTTCCAAGATCACCTCAGGCAGGTCGACGCGCGGCAGCATCGCCGCGGTCCGCTTGCGCAGGTCGACCAGTGACGGCGGTTCCTCGATCGCCTTCACCCCGGTCAGGTGGATCTTGCCGTCGTCATCGATGCGGACCTCGGTGTTGACCGCCAGGCGGCCGCCCACCTGGCGGTAGGCGGCGTCCAAGGTGCGGGTGTGATCGGCCAGCAGCGCGTCCGGGTTCTCCGGCAGGCCGAGCGCGGTCAGCACCTCGGGCCTCACCTGCGCCCACTGGTCTCCGTCCAGCAGCTGGGCCTGGGGGTTGCGCCACCGGCTGGAGGCATCGGCGTAGATCTCCCGCCGCTTCAGATGGCGATAGAACTGCTCCAAGACACAGAAGGTGTAAGCGTGCCTGTTCACCGCGCCATCGGCATGGGTGGGATGGCCGAACACCAGGCGCTTCCATGCACCGTTCACCACGGCGGGGTCGATCAGCTTGGCCGGGATCAGCGGCGCGGGCAGCCGGCTCCGGTAGGCCAGGACGTCCGGCAGCATCTGCATCGCCTGAAGGACCGCGGCGCCCTCGGCGTTCGCGCCGAACGCGATGACGTTCGGCAGCATCTTCAAGAACCCCGAGACGGTGGTGTACCGGCCGACCAGCTCGGTCCGCCAGTCGTCAGGGGCGGCGGCGTCGGGCGGCGGCACGTTGTCGTTAACCAGCACCAGCGCGGCGCGCAACTCGGCGCGGGACACGACCGCCTCGATCGCCTCCCACACCTCCGCCACCCGCGGCTCCTCATCCGGGCCGCCCCAGCCGTCGGACTCGAACAACGCCTCCACCGCCACCGCCAGCCGCGCCGACGCCTTGGCCAGCCTGGGGTGCTTGCGGACCGTCTCCTTGTTCGCCGCCGTCTGCGCCTTGTTCAACAGCTCGGTGGCCATCAGCAGATCCAACAATTCCAGGGCGTCGTCGACCGACTTGGCCTCCAAGAACCGGACCGTAGCCAGCAGCGTCGCCAAACGCCGGCCGTCGCCATGACGGCGGATCAGTGAGGCGTCCGCGCGCATCCCGTACTTGGCCAGCTCCGCCAACCGGCGCGCCGGCACCACACTCTCGGCACCCAGGTCGGCCATGCCCAGCCCCATCACCTCGGCGACCTGATCCAACGCCTTGATCATCGTCGGGCCCGATCCCCGCGGCGCCGGGCCCTTGCGCCACCGTTCCAGATCGGAGATCCGCGACCCCGGTGGTACCTCCAATAGCTGGTCCAGCACATACCGCTGGCCCACCGTCAACAGGCCTTCCAGCACGCCCCACAGTCAGCGGGTCGTGTCGTCGCGTACCTGGACGACCAGCCGCGCCAGCGTCGTCACCCCGGGCAGCAGCACATCCCGCTCCCGTAGCCACCCCACCGCGTCGATGAAGATCGCCTTCGGGCCGTCTCCCGACGTCCACGACCGGGCCGCCACCCACGCCCGCAACTCCGCCTCGACCGCCGCGAACCCCTTATCAAGGAGGAACACCCGCTCCAAGTCCGCCTGCGACGGCGCCCCCGCGTACCGGCCATAGGCCGCTTCCTCATCCTCTGTCGGGAAATCCACCGGCATGGGCCGCAAGGTAGGGCGGACCCACCGGTAACCAACCCAGAGCAGCCGAACCGTTACAAGGACAGACTCCTCGTCGCACCGACCCACATCCGAGCCGTGGAGGTAACTCCGCCCGCCTCTGCTCGCTACCGCCGTTGGCCGGTCGGTTGTCGGTCACGGGCCGTGCCCATGGCGGCCGTTTGCCGGCTGACCAACAGATGCGGGTTGGCGGTGTGGGGCCAGCGCCGGCGGCGCTGCCCGGAGTCAGGCGATAGCGAGGGCGTGGGTGAGTTCGTCAGCGAGTCCCAGGCGTGGGACTCCGGCAGGCCCGCGTCGTTGCTCCAGTGCGGTCCGGTGGGGATCAGCAGCCGTTCGCCGGCGGACACGGCGTGGAATCCGAGCCGTTCGGTCGCCTGGGCCACGACGGCGTCGGGGTCGGGGTCGGGGTCGGGGTTGGGGTCGGGGTCGGGCCGACGTGCGGCAGGCTGACGCCGATGCGTGGAAGGTTCGTCCCTATACTCCAGTGATAGCTGTTGGGCACGGAACGCCAAGGTCAGGCGCCCCTTCGCGACATAGTCGGAGCGAGCGGGAAATTCTTGTGGTCCGGTACCGCAAGAATGCGGCACCTGCTCCGACTCCATGGTGAACGGCGCTTTTTGGGGGGCGCCGCCCGACCATTGAAGGAGACGACGTTGAAGTTCATGTTGATCATGCACAACAACCCGCAGATCTGGGACGCGCTGACCGCGGAGGAGCGCAACGAGGTGATGAGCGGCCACGGCCCGTTCATGGAGACCATCAAGAAGTCCGGGGAGATAATCAGCACCACCGCGCTGGCCGACCCGTCGCAGAGCGCCGTGGTCAGGGTCCGGGGCGGCGTCCCGGCGGTGACGGACGGGCCCTACCTTGAGGCCAAGGAGTACCTCGGCGGCTACTACCTGGTGGAATGCGACAGCCGGGAGCGCGCCCTGGAGCTGGCCGCGCTCATCCCGGACGCCGGCGTCGAGGGCCTCGGCATTGAGGTGCGGCCGGTGCTCTTCGCGGGCACGGCCGACGGCTGAGCACGCGGTGAAGTTCCTGCTGAGTCTCTACCTGAGCGCCGCGGCCCTACCCTGGGGAGGGCTCGACCATGAGGAGTTCCTGGCCACGGCCGGGCAAGCAGGGGAGCTGATCAGCGCTCACGTGTTCGCCGATCCGTCCATCAGCGCCGTCGTATGGGCTCGGGACGGCGTGGTAACTGTGACCGAGGGCCCGTACCTGCAGACCCCGGATCATGTCGCCGGCCAGTACGTGGTCGACTGCGAAAGCCGGGAACGCGCCGTGGAACTAGCCGCCCTGATACCGAGCGGTCAGATCAGCGGCGTGGAGGTGCGGCCGCTGATGGACTCGGCCGGGATGGAGATGTGAGCACGACCGAACGCCTCGGGGACCTGCTGCGCGAACTCGCGCCGCAGGTCCTCGGCCTGCTCCTGCGCCGCTATGGCGGATTCGAGGAGTGCGAGGACGCGGTCCAGGAGGCGCTGCTCGCCGCGGCGACGCAGTGGCCCGCCGACGGGGTTCCGGACAGCCCGCGTGCCTGGCTGATCACCGTTGCCTCCCGCCGCCTGGTCGACCAGGTACGCAGCGAGCAGGCGCGCCGCCGCCGGGAGGTCACCGCGGCGGTGCGGGAGGCGCCGGACGCCGCCGTCGCGCCGGCGCCCGGCGGGGAAAGCCCGGGCGACCAGGACGACACGCTCGCGCTGCTGTTCCTGTGCTGTCATCCGGCGCTGACGCCCGCCTCTCAGGTGGCGCTCACGCTGCGCGCCGTCGGCGGGCTCACTACCGCCGAGGTGGCGCGGGCATTCCTCGTGCCGGAGGCCACCATGGCGCCGCGGATCAGCCGTGCCAAGCAGCGGATAAAAGCCGTCGGTGCGTCGTTTGAGATGCCGAGCGTCCAGGAGCGGGCCAAACGGCTGGACGCCCTCCTGCATGTGCTCTACCTGATCTTCAACGAGGGCTACACCGCCAGTTCCGGACCCGACCTGCACCGCGGCGATCTCACCACAGAGGCGATCCGGCTCACCCGTATGGTGCACCGGTCCTTGCCGGATGACGGTGAAGTCGCCGGGCTTCTGGCACTGATGCTGTTGACCGACGCCCGCCATGCGGCTCGCACCGGCCCGGACGGCGTCCTCATACCGCTGGCCGAGCAGGACCGGAACCGGTGGGACGCCGCCATGATCGAAGAGGGCACCGCACTGGTCACCGGCGCCATGTCCTCCTCACCCCTCGGCCCTTACCAACTCCAGGCGGCGACCGCCGCGCTGCACGTCCAGGCACCGCGTGCTGAGGACACCGACTGGGAACAGATCCGCATCCTGTACGCAGTCCTCGGCCGGATCGCGCCGAACCCGATGGTCACGCTCAATCACGCCGTCGCGGTCGCGATGACCCGCGGGCCCCAGGCCGGACTCGAACTGCTGGAAAGCCTGGACAGCGACCCCCGGATCGCCCGTCACCACCGCCTCTACGCCGTCCGCGCCCACCTTCAAGAGCTGGCGGGCGAGTACGCCGCCGCACGAGAGAACTACCGGCTAGCGGCCCGGCGTACCACGAGCCTCCCCGAACAGCGCCACCTGCGGGACAGGGCAGGCAAGCTAGAGCGATAGCAACCGGCGAGAACGCGCCTGGTGGCTGCCGGCAGCGCCCCTCTCGCCCCACATCGCGAGCGGCTGGCCACCGCAGCAAGCCTCTACGAAGACCAGGACATGTACGTGATAAGGGCCTGTTATCACGTACATGAGCAGGTGGCGATCTTCTGCGACCAGGCGATCCCCGGCCTCGGCCGGTGCGCGACTCGGCTACGACCGCGCGCGCGTCCTGTTCGACCAGTACACAGGACTCGATCTCCACCAGCTCCGGCACAGCGCCGCCACCCATCTCGGCCCGCCACGCCGGACCCGCTGACCAGTTCCTTCTCCTCGTCGGTCAGCGCGTCCAGCACGGCCGGGTTGATGTGCAGGCTGATCAGGAACCGCATCTCGTACTCCTCGTGGTTCGCGAGCCCCGGCGGGGCTCTTCGACCGTTGGTCGGCGCCGCCGTCGTCGTCTTGACATCCCCCCGCCCGAACGTTCGCATGAGTTCTCGCCGTCGCATCGCCCGGACCGCGAGGTCGTCATTTGGTGACGCCCCACCGTGGCAGATGCGAGAGATGTCCGTCCGTACCGATGTCAAGAAGCTCTCGACCGCTCCGACCAACCGGTGAAACGTCGAGAGAACAAGGAGTTTCGGATATGCGAGTCAACCGGGCATGGCTGGGACTGGTCGTCCTCATGCTGCCGACATTGCTCGTCGCGATAGACACGACGGCGTTGCTCCTCGCGCTCCCACAGCTGAGCGCCGACCTGGGTGCCACCGGCGTCCAGCAGCTGTGGATCAGTGACGGCTACGGATTCATGGTGGCCGGCCTGGTCATCACGACGGGGACGCTCGGCGACCGGATCGGCCGCCGGCGGCTGCTGATGATCGGCGGAGCGGCGTTCGCGGTGCTGTCGGTCGTGGCCGCCTTCGCGGTCAGCCCGCTGATGCTGATCGTCGCGCGTGCGCTGCTGGGCGTCGCCGGCGCGACCCTGGCGCCGTCCACACTCGCCCTGATCACCAACATGTTCCGCGACGAACGGCAGCGCGGGCGGGCCATCGCGATCTGGGCGACCTGCCAGTTCACCGGCGGCGCGCTGGGGCCCGTACTCGCCGGGTTCCTGCTCCAGCACTTCTGGTGGGGATCGGTGTTCCTCGTCGCGGTGCCGGCGATGGCGTTGCTGCTGCTCGCCGGGCCGTTCCTGCTGCCGGAGTTCCGCAGCGACCAGGTCGGCCGGCTGGACCTGGCCAGTGTCGGGCTGTCACTCGTGGCGGTGCTCTCGATGGTCTACGGCGTCAAGCAGCTGACCGTCGAGAGCACGCCGGTCGTGCCGGCGGTGGCCCTCGTCGCCGGCGCGGCCGTCGGGTTCCTGTTCGTCCGCCGGCAGCTGCGGCTGGAGACGCCGCTGCTGGACCTGCGGCTGCTCCGCGACCGCCCGTTCACGGCCGTGATCGTCGGTCTGGTCTTCGCCGGTGTCGCCATGGCCGGCACGGGCCTGATGGTGACCCAGTACCTGCAGAACGTGCTGGGCTTCTCGCCGTTCGCGTCGGCGGTGCTGTTCGCACCCATGGGCCTGGGCGTGGCGGCCGGCACCATGGCCGCGCCGGTGCTGACCCGGTGGATGAAGCCGGCGACCGCGATCGCCGGCGGGCTGGCGGGGTCGGCGCTGGGCGGTCTGCTGCTGGCCGGCGTCGGCGGTGCGTACGCCCTGCCGCTGGTGATGGTCGGCATCACCGTACTGGCGCTGGGCACCGGCCCGCTGTTCGCGCTGGGCACCGGGCTGGTCGTCGGGTCCGTGCCGCCGGAGCGCGCCGGCTCGGCGGCGTCGATGTCGGAGACCGGCAACTACTTCGGCGGCTCGCTCGGCTTCGCGCTGCTCGGCGTGGTGGCCGCGGTGGTCTACCGCGGCCGGATGGACGGCACGTCCGACTCGCTGGCCGGTGCGGTCGCCGCCAGCCGGCACCTTCCCGCCGGCCAGGGCGCGGAACTGCTGCGCGCCGCGCGGGAGGCGTTCACCGCCGGCCTGCACGTGACCGGCGTCGTCGCTGCGGTCATCTTCGCCGGGCTGGCCGTACTGATCCTGACCATGCGCCCGGCGACCCGGACCACCCCGGCCGCACTCCCCGACTACGAGGCGACTCGCTCGTAGAACCCTGCCGAGGCCGACGTCATGGTCGTCATATCCGAACGCGGCACTCCATCGTCACCTCCACGCATGACGATCATGGCCGGCACCTAACTGTCCTGTGTCGGACTGCCCTGGGCCGTCGACCAGTACGACGCGGCCCAGGCTCCGGTCGGCTATGCCGCCGACCCCGCCAGCGTGGTGTAGCCGGGCAGCTCACAACGGGCGCGCACAAGCTCTTCCAATGCCACATTGATCAAGTCGGCGGGATTGTCCTTGGCCTGAACCGCCTTGCGGATCGCATCCTCAGCGATCTGACGGACCCTGGCCGGCTCGTACACCACCCGCAGCCGGTCCGGTGGTTCATCCCCGCCGGCCCTTCCGGCGGATCTTGATGTGGCGCATGTCCGTCACCGCGACGCGGAGAACCCGGTACGGGTGGCCGTGCGCGTCCAGTGCCGCGATCGCCCCCCGGGTGGCCTCGTTCTCGCCGTCGTCCGGGCCCGCGGGCACCTGACAGCGGAAGGTGAACGCCGAAAGGCTCCCGTCGTGGGTGAAGGTTCCCGCCTCGGTGAAGGCGGCGCCGCCCGCCGCCAGGACGGCGGCGGCGCCGGCCTCGCTCAGCCCGTCGAACGTGCCGGAGACGATCACTCTGAACATGGTCGGTCCTTCCTTGTGGCGTAGGTGAGAATGCGTTCGCCGAGCAGGTCTTCGATGACGTCCAGGAGATCCAGCACGGCCTCGGCGATGGCGTCGGGCCTCTCCCCCGCCGCGGTGCGCTTGCCGATCTCGGCGAAGACCAGCGAGTGGAGGCAGCCGAGCTGGTAGGCCACCACCCCGGGCAGCAGGTCGTCGGGCGCGGCCCCGGTCTCCTCGGCGAGCACGACGGCGAGCGCCTCGGTCATCTGACTGCCGAGGTCTCCCAACCGGGCGGTGAGCGTGGGGGCGGCCCGCATCATCTCGAAGACGCGGCCGAACCCTGCGGTCAGCCCCAGCTTGCGGTCGCGATGGCGCACCTCCTCGCGCAGCCGGGTCAGCACCGCCCGTGCGGCGGACTCGCCGACCGGACGGTGCCGCACGATGTCGGCGAGCCGCTGCGGGGACGCCTCGTCCGGCGGCAGGACGAGGTCCTCCTTGGCCTGGAAGTAGTTGTAGATGGTGTTCACGGACACCTCCGCCGCCGCGGCGACCTCGGCGATCGTGACGTGCTCGAAGCCCCGCTGCACGAACAGGCCGATGGCCACCTCGGAGATGCGCTGCCGTGTCTGCCGCTTCTTGCGTTCCCGTAGCCCCTCGGTCATGGGAAGAAGTTTAACCACACTCCAAAAGTTAAGTCGATTGCAATTTTGCAGTGCACTGTGTTTTTATCTGGGGCATGTCTTCACCAGCCATCCGCACCCGGGGCCTCACCCGGACGTTCCAGCTCAAGAACGGTCCCGTGCACGCCGTCCGCGGGATCGACCTGACCGTCGACCGCGGCGAGATCCTCGGCTTCCTGGGCCCCAACGGCGCGGGCAAGACCACGACTCTGCACATGCTCGTCACCCTCCTGCCGCCCAGCGGAGGCCAGGCCGAGATCGCCGGACACGACCTGCTCCACGACCCGGTGGGCGTGCGGCGCAGGATCGGATACGTGGCCCAGCCAGGCGGCCTGGACCCCGCCTGTGCCGTACGCGAAGAGCTGATCACCCAGGGCCGGCTGCACCGGCTGCCCACGACGGCGGCGCGGGAACGTGCCGAGGAACTCGCCACCGACCTCGGACTGCTGGATCTGATGGACCGCCCCACCGCCGCGCTCTCCGGCGGCCAGCGCCGCCGGCTTGAGATCGCGCTCGGCATGGTCAACCGGCCCGAGGTGCTCTTCCTCGACGAGCCGACCACCGGGCTGGACCCCGGGAGCCGCGCCGAGCTGTGGGACCTGGTCCGGCGCATCCGCACCGAGCACGGCACCACGGTCTTCCTCACCACCCACTATCTGGACGAGGCCGACGCGCTCGCCGCGGCGCTGTCCGCCCTTTCCTATGGGCTGGCCATGAACGTCGCGACGCCACCGGAGTTCGCCGCCATCGCCAACACGGCGGGGATGCCGCTCATGCTGCTGTCCGGCCTGCTGCTGCCGATGAGCCTCGCCCCCGGCTGGCTGGACGGCGCCTCCCGAGTCATCCCGTTCCGCTACACGGTCGACGCCGTGCGCCAGGTGTTCCAGGGCCACTACGCCAACGGCACCGTCGCCGTCGGTGCCGCCGTCACCCTAGCCCTGGCGGCCCTCTGCCTGCTCGGCGGCGCACGCCTCTTCAACCGCGCGAGAGCCTGAGGCCGCCGGGTGAGCGGCCCCAGCCCTCCCCTCGGCCTCGATCCTCCCGTCCCCGCGGCCCTCGCCCTCCTGTCCCCGGGAAACGGGCGGTGGCCGCTCACCTCACGGGCCCGAGGTTCGAGGTCGGACCCGGCGTGCGTTTCGTGATCTAGGTAGATTACCGTGCTGAACCATGACCGAGGCGGGCGGGAAGCTATTCAACGGGCGATACCGGCTCATCGAGCCGATCGGCATCGGCGGCATGGGCAAGGTCTGGCGAGGCCGTGACGAGCTGCTCGACCGCGACGTCGCGGTCAAGGAGATCCTGTTCCCGCACAGCATGCCCCTCTCCGAACGGAAGGTGCTGGGGCAGCGGGCGATGCGCGAGGCCCGCTCGGCGGCCCGGCTGAACCACCCCGGGATCGTGACCGTCCACGACGTCATCACCTGCGACGACGCTCCGATCATCGTGATGGAGTTCATCGACGGCTCCTCCCTGGCGCAGGTGATCGAACGGGAGGAACGCCTGGCGCCGGCCGAGGTGGCGCGGATCGGCGCCATGATGCTGGAGGCGCTGGGCGAGGCGCACGCGGCCGGGATCGTGCACCGCGACCTGAAACCCGCCAACGTGCTGCTGACGGGCAACCGGGTGATCATCACCGACTTCGGGATCGCCAGCCTGGCCGGGGACGTCGCGTTGACCGCCTCGGGAGTGCTGATCGGCACCCCGGCGTTCATGGCCCCCGAGCAGGTTGACAACCTGCCGGTCACCGCCGCCGGCGACCTGTGGTCGCTGGGGGCCACCCTGTACGCCGCGGTCGAGGGGCGCCCGCCGTACACCGGAACCAACCTCATGGCGGTGCTGGCCGCCATGATCGCCCGCGAGCCCGACCCGCCCGTCCACGCCGGGTCGCTGGCCCCGATCCTGACCGGGTTGCTGCGCAAGGATCCCGCCGAGCGCCTGGACACCGAGCAGGCCTCCCTGGCGCTGGCCGCCGTCACCGCGGCTCAGGACGGGCAACCGCCCCTTCATACGGCCCCCTCCCGGCCCTGGGCCCCGCCTTCGGCCTCGAAGGCGTCGGCATGGCCCGCGTCCGAGCGGCCACATGACGGGCAGCTCGGTGATCTGGACACGGCCACCCGCCGGCACCGCTTCAGCCCGCCAGAGGGTCCCGGCCAGGGGCGGAACGGAGATGCCCCCGCGTCCGCGCAACCTGCCGCCGCCCGGGGGATCCGCTCCCTGTCCCGGCGCCGGGTCCTGCTTCTGGCCGGACTCGGCGCCATGGCCGCCGCCGGTGTCCCGGCCGCCGTCGCTCTCACCCGCGGCCCGGAGTCCTCCCTGTCCCGCCCCGGGCAGTGGACCCTGGCCGCCACCCTGACCGGTCACACCTGGGATGTCGAAGCGGTGGCGTTCAGCCCGGACGGGACGACCCTGGCCAGCAGCGACCGTGAGGGGACGCTGCGGTTGTGGGACGTGACCGCCCGGAAGCCGCTCGTCACCCTGACCGGCCATACCGCGGGTGTTCACGCGGTGGCCTTCAGCCCGGACGGGACGACCCTGGCCAGCGGCGGCGAGGACAAGGTCGTACGGCTGTGGCGGACCGGATGACCGTCATTCGCCCCGGCCCCCGCCGTGGCGAATCCGGAAGGGCCGGGGTGATGTCAACGCCGGAGTTCAGGCGGTCTTGGGTGTGGCGCGCATGCCGATGTACACGCACGGGGTGCCGTCGGTCATCGCGGCAGGCGGGCCCGTCGTCACCACGGAGGACACGTGGATCACCGCCCCGCTTCCCCTGCCGTGCGTCGACGGCAGGGGGCCGCCACCGGAGCTGCGTGATCCCATATTTCGGATACGTAAACCGTCCGATGTGCCACTTCTAGTCTGAAACCACAATCAAGCAGGTGGTCACCCCGACGCCTGCCGATCCGAGCCTCGTCGTCCTCCACCGGTGGACGGACCTGAACCCGAGCGAGAGCGGGCTGGCCGACTACCACGATCCGTTCGGCACTGCCAGGACCTGGGAGTACGCCCGCTGGACCGGCGAGGAGAGGGCCATCGGGTTCTCCGCGACCGAGCTCGTGCCGTCATGGACGGCGAGCACCCCGCCGGGGACCTGGCTGGAGGTCGCGCTGCAGGCCCGCACCGTCTCCGGCGACCTCACCAAGTGGTACGTGATGGGCCGCTGGGCCGAGAGCGACCACGACGTCCACCGGACCTCGCTGCCCGGTCAGGGCGACGAGGACGGCGACGTCGCGGTGGACACCTACGTGGCCACCACGCCGGTCGTCGCCTACCGGCTCAGGTTCACGCTGTACGGCACGGGCGCGCGGGTCCACCGGGCCGGGGTGATGGCCTCGGCGGTGCCCTCGCTGCCGGCGGTGCCGGTGAGTCCACCCGGAGAGGCCCGGGGCATCGAGCTGGACGTGCCGCGGCGGTCGCAGAAGGTCCACGCGGGACACTTCCCCGAGTGGGACGGCGGCGGGGAGAACTGGTGCGCTCCTGCCTCGATGAGCATGGTGCTCGCCTACTGGGGGCGCGGCCCTCAGCCGGACGACCTGTCCTGGGTCACGCCGGGAGACCCGTGCCCGGCCGTGGACCACGCCGCCCGGGACATGTACGACCACAGCTACCAGGGCACCGGGAACTGGCCGTTCGGCGTGGCCTACGTCGGCCGGTACGGCCTGGAGGGATTCGTCACCCGGCTGCGCTCGCTCACCGAGCTGGAGCGCCTGGTCCACGCCGGAATCCCGGTGGCCACCTCGCAGTCGTTCCGTGACCACGAGCTGCCCGGTTCGGGATACTCCACCGGCGGCCACATCATGGTCGTCATCGGCTTCACCGCGGATGGTGATGTCATCGCCAACGACCCCGCCGCGCCGGACGACGACACGGTGCGGCGGGTCTATCCTCGGACCGCGTTCGAGAACGTATGGCTCCGAAGGTCCGGCAGCGGGGGGATCGTGCACATCGTCCACCCGCCCGGCTTTGTCCTGCCCCCTTCCGACGGCAACTGGTGATCCATGCTGAACGACTCTCCCATCCGCCCCGTCGACGTTGCCAGGGTGGACGACCGTCCGCTCTGGGTGGAGATCTGCGGGGAGGAGGTGTGGTGGGACGAACCTCGTCCGCACGAGGGCGGACGCAGGTGTGTGGTCCGGCGCGGGCCGGACGGCGTGCCCCGTGACGCGCTTCCCCCGGGCTGGAACTCCCGTAACCGCCTCATCGAGTACGGCGGGCGCTCCTGGCGACCGCTGCCCGGCGGCGGGGTCGTGTTCACCAACTGGTCCGACCAGCGGATCTACCGGTACGACGGGCACGCGGAGCCCGTCCCCCTCACCCCGGACGACGGTGCCCGCTACGGCGACCTCTACCTGCCGCCGGGGCGCGACGAGGTCTGGGCCGTCCGCGAGATCCACCTCGCGGAGCCGCAGCCCGGCGCACCCGGTGCGCGGATCGACCCCCGCCGGGACCTGGTCGCGGTCCCGCTGGACGGCGGGGCGGTGCGGGTCATCACCGCGGCCCAGCACTTCCTGACCAACCCCCGCCTCTCCCCCGACGGGACGCACGTCGCCTGGATCGGCTGGAACCACCCGGCCATGCCGTGGGACGGCACCGAGCTGTGCGTGGCCTCCCTGGACGCGGCCGGGTCGGCCGGGCAGTACCGGGTCGTCGCCGGTGGCCCCGAGGAGTCGGTGATCCAGGCCGAGTGGCGCGACGACGGCGCGCTCTACGCGCTCACCGACCCGGACGGCTGGTGGAACCTGCACCTGGTCCCCCTCGACGGCTCGCCCGCCCGCAACCTGGCCCCGCTGCGGGAGGAGTGCGGCGACGCGATCTGGCGGCTCGGCAACACCTGGTTCGCGCTCGCGGGCGACAAGATCGTCATGGTGCACGGCACCCCGGCCCGCCGCCGCCTCGGCCTGCTGGACCCGGCCACCGGCGAGATCACCGATCTCGACGCCCCGCCCACCTACTGGAACCCGACGGTCTCGGTCGGCGGGGACCTGGTGGCGGGCGTGGGCGCCTCGCCGTACACGCCGTTCGAGGTCGTCACGGTGGACCTGCGCACCGGCGCGCACGCCGTCCTGTCGGCGGAGAAGGATCTGCCCGACCGAGACGCGCTGCCCGTCCCGGAGGCGGTGACCTTCGACGGCGTGCACGCGCATCTCTACCCCCCGCGCGGCGTCACCGGCCCCGCCCCTTACGTGATCTTCGTCCACGGCGGGCCGACCAGCGCGAGCACGATGGTCCTCGACGTGGAGATCGCCTACTTCACCAGCCGGGGCATCGGCGTGGCCGACGTGAACTACGGCGGTTCCACCGGGTACGGCCGCGCCTACCGGGAGCGGCTGCGCCACCAGTGGGGCGTGGTCGACGTGCGCGACTCCGAGACCGTGGCGCGCGGCCTGATCGCCTCGGGGAAGGCGGACGCCTCGAAGGTCGCGATCCGCGGCGGCAGCGCGGGTGGCTGGACGTCGGTGGCCGCGCTGGTGCACAGCACGGTGTTCCGCGGCGCGGTGGCCAACTACGCGATCACCGACCCGGAGGGCTGGGCCGCGGAGACGCACGACTTCGAGTCACGCTACCTGGACGGTCTGATCGGCCCGCTTCCGGAGACCCGGCAGCGCTACCTGGACCGTTCGCCCACCATGCACGCCGCGGACGCGTCCGGTCCGGCCCTGCTCATGCACGGCCTGGAGGACGCGATCGTCGACCCGGTCCAGGCGGAGCGGTTCGTCGCGGCGCTGGAGCGCGAGGGCACACCGTGGGCCTACCTGACCTTCCCCGGCGAGCAGCACGGCTGGCGCCGTGAGGAGACCATCGTCGCCGCGCTGGAGGCCGAGCTCGCCTTCTACGGTCTGATCTTCGGGTTTCCGACGCCAGAGGTGCCGCCCCTGGTCCTCAAGGGTAAGCACCAGTAAATCCATATTTTCGGGGAGTCCTTTTCCATGAACGAGGTCGCGCAGATCTGCTCTGACCTGATCAGGTTCGACACCACCAATCCCGGCTCGGGCGAGCGCCCGGCGGCCGAACACGTCGCCGAACTGCTGTCCGACGCCGGGATCGAGCCGGTGGTCTTCGAGTCGGCGGCACGCCGCACCAGCGTGGTCGCCCGGATCCCGGGCGACTCGCCCGAGGCTCTGCTGATCCACGGCCACCTGGACGTGGTGCCCGCCCAGCCCGCCGACTGGCAGGTCCATCCGTTCTCCGGAGAGATCGCCGACGGCTGTGTCTGGGGCCGGGGCGCGGTGGACATGAAGGGCACCGTGTCGATGACGCTCGCCCTGGTCCGCGACTGGGCACGGCGCGGCGTGCGCCCGAAGCGGGACATCGTGCTGGCCTTCCTCGCGGACGAGGAGGCGACCGGCGAGTACGGCTCGCGGTACGCGGCGCAGCGGCACCGGGAGCTGTTCGACGGCTGCACCGAGGCGATCAGCGAGTCCGGCGGCTACAGCGTGCAGAGCTCGGACGCGCGGATCTACCCGGTCGCGGTGGGCGAGCGGGGAACCGCCTGGATGAAGCTCACCGCGACCGGCGTCGCGGGCCACGGCTCC
The DNA here is from genome assembly GCF_014203795.1 of Streptosporangium album. Lineage (NCBI taxonomy): Bacteria > Bacillati > Actinomycetota > Actinomycetes > Streptosporangiales > Streptosporangiaceae > Streptosporangium > Streptosporangium album. The sequence goes on from NZ_JACHJU010000007.1 coordinate 65,000, forward strand.
CGCCCGCCGAAGGACAACGCCGTGGCCGAGCTGTGCCACGCCCTGTCCAGGATCGCCTCCTACCAGTGGCCGGTACGGCTGACGCCCGGAGTGGCGGCGCTGATCACCGGCCTCGGGGACATCCTCGGCGAGCCGATCGACCTCGACCGCCTGGAGGAGGAGGCCGACCGGCTGGGTTCGGTGGGCGCGCTGTTCAAGGCGCAGATCCGCAACTCGGCGAACCCGACGATGCTGGAGGCCGGCTACAAGGTCAACGTGGTCCCCGGCACCGCCACCGCCCATGTGGACGGCCGCTTCCTGCCGGGCTACCGGGAGGAGTTCCTGGAGACCATCGACCGCCTGCTCGGCCCGAAGGTCACCCGCGAGTTCGTCAACATCGAGGACGCCCCCTCCGCGCCACTGGACGCGCCGTTCTTCGGCCGGCTCTGCGACGCGCTCATCGCCGAGGACCCGGCCGCGCGGCCGGTGCCGTACGTGATGTCCGGCGGCACCGACGCCAAGTCCTTCGCCGACCTCGGCATCAAGGGCTACGGCTTCGCCCCCCTGATGCTCAGCCCCGACCTGGACTACTACGGCATGTTCCACGGCGTGGACGAGCGCGTCCCGGTCGAGGGCCTGGAGTTCGGCGTCCGCGTCCTGGACCGCCTCCTGACCGCCTGACCACCCCACCCCACCGCATCCGGCCGGAAGACCCGACAGCACCTCCGGCCGGATGCGGCACGTCACCCGGCCAGGACTCCCCCGAACCGAAACCCCGTGCCGAAGAAAGCTCCCGAAGAAGTCCGCGCACACTCATCAATCCACTCGCGGCCGGGTAGGTGTCCCGCTCAGGGACGCCCCAAGAGCAGTCGTCACATACAGGACGTTGCGCCCGGATCGCTCGCGTGCGACCAGTCCGCTCTCACGCAGCACGCCGAGGTGTTGTGACACCGCGCTGGGCGTGACACCGAGCGCACGAGCCAGGTCCGTCGTCGTCGCCGGGGACCGTAGTGCCTCCAGCAGTTCGGCCCGCGCCCGACCGAGCAACCGGACCGCGCTACCCGCAGGCGCCTGCGTCCCCGCGGTCCACAGCGCCCCGACGCCCCGTGCCGGATATCGCACCGTGGTCTGCGTGGAGGTGCTCTGCTTGATCAGCACGTAGGGCGAGCCTAGAACGACGGGGATGAGGACCAGCCCACCCGGACCGCGGTTCACGACGCGCTCGGCCTGCCAGCGCGCTCCCCCCAGCATCAGCCGACCATCGCACCAGCGCAGGTCCGGGTGCAGGTCGGTGAACAACCTCATCGCACCGCCCGCGGCCAACTGCTTGGCGCGATAGATGACGTCCGCATCGAGTACGGCCCGGATCCGTGACCAGTGCGGCGCGATGAGCCGGTCATGTGCCGCACGCAGTTCCGCGGCGATCGCCCGCAGGCCTGCCACCGGCTGCGCGGCGAGCGCGGCGACGGCGTCAGGAGGGTCTTCGCCGAACACGCGCCGGAGGCTGGCCCGCACCTGAAGAGCAGTCGTCCTCTGCAAGGCTGCCAGGTCGTCCTCGATGGATGCCCCTGCGCCGAGAGGAGCGGGTACGAGGAACTCCGGCCAGCTCGGTCGGTCGCTCATGAGCAGCGGCAAGGTATGTGAGAGGTCGAGTGGCTGTCTGGCGAGTTCGTCCGCCGCCCACCGCAGCCACCGCAGGTTGAGCGGGTGCCGATCGATATCACCCAGCTGCTGCAGGCCGGCCACTGTCTCAGACAGCGGTGAGATCGCGAATCGCGTCGCCGCCAGCTCGGCCACGCCGAGATCGATCGTCAAGGCCATGGATTCACTATGTAGCAATGGCCTAAATGATGTCGTGACAGCGCCCGGCACCCGAAGATCCCGGCATGAGGCAGGACATGACGCAGACCGACGCCGAGCCACGCTTGTCTCCGGTCTACTGGCGGTTGTGGTGGGCGACGGGTATCAACACCGTCGGTGACGGGGCGTTCGCCGCGGCCGTTCCACTGCTGGCCGTCACGATCACGCGCGACCCGCGGCTCGTATCGGTCGTATCCGCAGCGACGTACCTGCCGTGGTTGCTGCTGTCGCTCCCCGCCGGTGCGCTCGTCGACCGGTACGACCGCGTCGGCCTCATGTGGCGCTCGCAGGCGATCCAGGCAGTGATCGTCAGCGTCATCGCGGTCCTTGCCGCGTTCGGTCACATCGGCATCCCGGTGCTCGCGATCATGGCCTTCGGGCTGGGGGCGTGCGAGATCGTTTTCGCCAACGCAGCGCAGGCGATCTTGCCGGATATCGTCGCCGACCCCCTGCTGCACAGGGCGAACGGCCACCAGCAGACGATCACAGCGATCGGCTACCAGTTCCTGGGACCACCGATCGGCAGCCTGCTCTTCGCGGTCGCCGTGGCGCTGCCGTTCGGGATGGACGCCGGCTCGTTCGCCCTGTCCGCCGCGCTGCTGGCGACACTGCCCAGGCGTAGGCGCCGGCGGATCGAGCACCCGCCGATGCGCATGGCGATCGCGGACGGCCTGCGCTGGCTGGCCCGTCACCGACTGCTGCGCACCCTCGCGGTCCTGCTCGGTGTCAACACCTTCTGCGGCCAACTCGGTAACGTCACACTCGTCCTGCTGGCAACCCGGACGCTGCACCTCGACGCGCGCGGTTACGGCCTGCTGCTCGCCGGCGCCGCGATCGGCAGCCTGCTCGGCGGCCTGGTCAGTGCGCGCGTCGTCAACAGAGTCGGCGCACTTCCCGCTCTCCTCACCGCGCTCGCCACGAACGTCGTCGTCTTCGTCGGGATCGGGCTGAGCCCGAACGCGATCGTGCTCGGCGCTCTGCTGGCCGTCAACGGCTTCGTCATAACGCTCTGGAGCATCGTGACCGTCAGCCTCCGGCAGCAGATCGTGCCGTCCGAGATGCTCGGCCGGGTGAACAGCGTCTACAAAATGTTGGGCTGGGGACTGATCCCGCTCGGAGCACTGACCGGCGGACTGGTGGCGCACGCGTTCGGGTTGCGTGCGCCCTACCCTGTCGCGGGTGTGCTGCGAGGAATCGTCTTGCTGGTCGCGATGCCCGTACTGATCCGTGCCATGCGTGACCGATGATCGCGCCCGCTGGCTCGTTGAAGTAAAGATCCCGCCTCCTGGCCGCCTGACCGTCCTACCCCACCCGTCCGGCCGGAAGACCCGACAGGACCTCCGGCCGGACGGGGCACGTAACCAGGCCGGAACTCCCCGTACCGAAGAGAACTCCCGAGAAACCGGCACAAGCGCTTATGGACCCACGCCAAGTGAGACGTCTAGGCCTTGCCAGCTGAGCTGATTGTGCTACTAGGTAGCACCAGGAAGCACAATCAGCGTTAGAGTTGATCCATGAGCATGCCGGAACCCTGCTCTCCGGAGCAGATCTCCCAACGCGATCTGCGCAATCGGTCAGCGGAGATCATGGACGCCCTCGAACGGGGCGAACGATTCGAAGTCACGCGTAACGGCCACCACATCGGCGACCTGGTGCCCATCCGCCGGCGGCGGCGCGCTGTCTCCCGCGCGGAGTTCGCGGCCATGTCCCGCGGCATGCCCCAGTTGGACGACCGGAAGTTCCGTGCCGACCTGGACCGGTACGCCAACGACGACCTCTATGACCCCTACGACCGTGCCTACGGCAGAGGCGAGTTTGCCGAGAACCAGCCGTGACCCATCCGCAGGGACTGCTCGACACCAACATCTTGATCTTGCGGGCGGATATCGACCCGGACGAACTCCCGGACGAAATGATGATCAGCGCGATCACGACCGCGGAACTGTCGGTCGGAGTGCTGGTGGCAACCGGCCCCCAGGAACTCGCCCAGCGTATGAAGATCTTGCAAGGCGTCGAAGCCGAGTTCGACCCGTTGCCCTTCGACGAGAGCGCCGCGCGTGAGTACGGCCAACTCTGGGTCTCCGTCATCGCGGCGGGACGCAAGCCTCGCCCACGGACCGCGGATCTGATGATCGCCTGCGTTGCCATGGCGAACCGGCTGCCTCTTTACACCTGCAACCCTGCAGACTTCAAGGGCCTCGATCACCTCCTCACCGTGGTCCCGGTGACCCGTCCCATGCTCGGACCTTCACCGTGACGGCGATGTGCCACTCCGTGGTGGACTGACGCGGCGCCCTTCACCTCATCGGCGGGGGTCCCGTTCCGATCGTCACGGCTTCTGCTTGAGCGCGAGGTCGAGCGGCTTTCGGGTCTCTCCCCCGAAGGAAGACCGGGCGGCTCGACGACGCGGCCCGTCGGCAGGGTTCAGCCGGTGGCGGGGATCTGCGCGGTGGGACGGGAGCTCAGGAACCTCTCCAGGACGAGGGTGGCGGCCCCCAGCGCGACGGCGTCGGGACCGAGGTGACCCAGCACGATGGAGGTGGCGGCGTACGGCTGTGCCAGGGAGTTGTCCGCCGAGGCGGCGCGGATGTCGGCGAGCAGGTGCCCGCCGAGGAGAAGACCGGCCCAGCCGCCGATGACGATCCGCTCGGGATTGATCAGGTTGATCAGGTTGGACAGGCCGACGCCCAGGTAGGTGGCGGTCTCCTCAAGCACCGGTGACCCGGATTCGAGCAGTCGGGCCAGCTCGGCCTGCCAGTCGGCCGTCTGCGTGGCGATCCCGGCACGGTCGAGGATGGCCTCGGCGCCGACGTAGGCCTCCAGGCAGCCGCGCCCGCCGCACCGGCAGGCCCGGCCGTTCACGACGATCTTGGTGTGTCCCCACTCGCCGGCGCTGCTGCTCACGCCCCGGAAGGTCGTCCCGTCGGTGACGACGGTGGCCCCGACCCCCGAGCCGATGAGCACGATGACCGCGTCACCGGCACCGCGCCCCGCGCCGAACCAGAGCTCGGCCTGGCCCATCGTCTTGGCGCCGTTGTCGACGAACACCGGGAACGCGGTGCCGGCGCGCATCAGGGCACCGAGGGGGACGCCGTCCCAGCCGAAGGTCTTGGCGTGGACGAGCACGTCGCCGCCGCGCTCCACGATGCCGGGGACGCCGACTCCCACGCCGAGCACCTGCGCGGCGGACACCCCGCCGTCGGCGAGCACGACGTCGATGCCCGCGAGGATGTGCCGGACCACCAACTCGATGTCGTGCCTGGCCGGGCGGAGGGCGTACTCGACCTTGGCCTTCTCGTTCATCGCCAGGTCGAACAGCTCGACGCGCACGTGTGTGTCGGCCACGTCGACGCCGATCGCGTAACCGTAGAAGGGGTTGACCCGGAGGATCACGCGGGGGCGTCCGCCGTCGGACTCGACGTGGCCGGCCTCGACGACGACGTTGTCGGCGAGCAGGTCACCGGTCATGCTGCTGACCGTCGCGGCGCTCAGCCCGGTGAGCCTGGTCAGCTCGTTCCGGCTGGCGGGCCCGTTGAAGTACAGCGTACGTAGCAGCATGGACTGGTTGCCCTTCCGGACATCCCGGACCGTCCTGCGCTCAGGCCTCGCCATGATCAATCTCCCCTACTTTCACGACAATGTTAGTTCAAACCTTGAATTCATCAATCCATCGCACGGAGTGCCGGTAACCCGCTACCGGCCGATGGTCGCGCCACCACGACGGCTGCGTTACCAAAGCGTTTCCTCCGAGGGCTGAACTTTTTTCGCGTCTTACATTATCGTCCGTTCAACCCCCTATGAGGAGTCAGGAAATGATCAGGAGAGTCACAGGGACGGCGGCCGGCGTGGCGCTGCTCATCGGACTTGCCGCGTGCGGCGGCGGCTCCGATAAGGCCGCGGAGGCCAAGACGCTGACTTACTGGATGTTCCAGGACCGCACACCGCAGGCCGGAGAGGTCGTCGAGAAGCTCCGCACCGACTTCGAGAAGGCCAACGGCGTCACGGTGAAGATCGTCAAGATCCCCAAGGACGACTACAACACCAAGCTCGGCAGCGCCATCGCCAGCGGGAGCGTCCCGGACGTCGGCATCCTCGACCAGCCGCTCGTGTCCCGGTACGCGCTGGACGGCACGATCAAGGAGATGCCCGCGGGCACCGTGGACGAGAAGGCCTACTACGAGGGGGCGCTGAACACCAACCGGGTGAACGACAAGCTCTACGGCCTGCCCGTGGACCACACCGCGGTCGCCCTGTTCTACAACAAGAAGTTCGTCCCGGCACCGCCCAAGACCTGGGACGAGCTCAAGCAGATGACCGCGAAGATCCATCAGGACGATCCGAAGACCGCCGGCATGGTGGTGCCCAAGGGCGACGGCTACGGCGCCTGGATGTGGCCGGGCATCGTCGCGGGCGCCGGCGGCTCCCTCGTGGACGAGAAGGACAAGAAGATCCTCTTCGACCAGCAGCCCGGGGTCGACGCGCTGCAGCTCTGGGTGGACCTGCTCCCCTCCTCGCCCAGGGCGATCACCGACTCGGACAAGGCATTCGAGAACGGCCTGGCCGGCATGATGATCTCCGGCCCGTGGGACGTCGCCAACATCAAGGACCAGTTCCCCGACCTGCAGTTCGGCACCGCGCCCCTGCCGTACAAGACCCAGCCGGCCGGCAACATCGGCGGCGAGAACGCGGTGGTCTTCACCAAGGGCAAGAACGCCGACCTGGCCTGGAAGTGGCTCGCCTACCTGACCAACTCCGACAACAACACCAAGCTGTCCCAGGCCCTCGGCGGCTTCCCGACCAACATCGCGGCGGCCGAGAGGGACGCCGCGACCTTCGGGCCCGACCAGGCCGCGTTCCTGGAGCAGCTCAAGGTCGCCCAGGCCCGGCCGGCCCTGCCGCAGTGGATCCAGATCAACGACGAGATCATCGCTCCCGCCATCGAGTCGGCGCTGAGCGGCAAGGTCACCTCACAGCAGGCGCTGAGCGACGCGGCGGCCAAGACCCGCGCCCTGCTCGGCTGGACCGGCTGACGCGGAGGCGAGGCGGACGTGGCATCTCCGGTGCCGGCCGACAGGCCCACCGCGACGCCCGAGCCCGGGAGGCGGCGCCGCCTTCCGGGCCTCGGGGGGCGCGACCACGTCATCGGGTGGCTCTTGATCGCTCCCGCGATGGCGTACTTCATCATCTTCCTGCTCTATCCGGCGCTGTCGGCGCTCTACTACAGCTTCACCGACTGGGACCTGCGCACCGACGCCGCCTGGGTGGGGCTGGCCAACTACGCCGACCTGATCTTCGACGACGTCAAATACCCGCACTTCTGGAAGTCGGTGCAGGTCACCCTCCAGTACACCCTGATCGCGGTGCCGCTGACCCTGGGGACCGCGCTGGCCCAGGCCCTGCTCCTCAACGCGATCCGCCGGGGCTCCAACGTGTTCCGGCTGCTGCTGTTCCTGCCCGTGGTCACCGCCGAGGCGGCCGTCGGCGCCATCTGGCGGTGGCTCTACGACCCGCAGTACGGGCTGGTCAACAGCTTCCTCGGCCTGTTCGGCATCCCCGGGCAGAACTGGCTCAACACTCCCGAGCTGGTCATCCCGGCGCTGGCGTTCATCGCCGCCTGGCAGTGCGGCATCTCCATGATCATCTATCTGGCGGGGCTGAAGGGCATCCCCGACTCGATCCGCGAGGCGGCGATCATCGACGGTGCCACCCCGGTCCAGCGGTTCTGGAGGGTCGTGTTCCCGATGCTGCGGCCCACCACCTTCTACCTGCTGGTCACCGGTGTGATCGCGGCGCTGCAGGTGTTCGGCCTGGTCTACGTGATCTTCTCCGGCGGCGGCGGCAAGAGCGTCACCGGCGGACCGGAGCAGTCAGGCCTGACCTACGTCCTGCACCTCTACCTGTTCGCCTTCCGCTACGACGCGATGGGCGCGGCCTGCGCGATGTCGTTCATCCTGTTCGTCTTCATCATGATCATCACTGCCCTCCAGTTCAAGTTCGTCAAGCAGGAGGCGTCGTGAGGACATCGAAGAAGGTACGGCTCACGCCCATCTACGTCGCCCTGGTGCTGCTGGCGGCGGTCTCGGTCGTCCCGTTCGTCTGGATGCTGGCCACCTCGTTCAAGCACGGCTCCGACGTCTACACCAAGGTGCCCAGCCTGCTGCCGCTGGACCGCAAGACCGGCGACTGGTCGCCGACCCTGGAGAACTACGACCACGTCCTGCAGGTCGGCGGGCTCGGCCAGGCGTTCCTCAACAGCGTCTGGGTCTGCCTGGTCCTGGTGCCGGCCAAGCTCCTGATCGACGCGCTGGCCGCCTACTCCTTCGCCCGCATCCCCTTCCCGGGGCGCGACAAGCTGTTCGTCCTGATGCTCGCCGGCATGATGGTGCCGACCATCACCCTGCTGGTGCCGCGCATCCACGTCACCCAGCAGCTCGGCATGTTCGACTCCGGGTGGGGCCTGATCATTCCCAACGTGGCCTCCGTCCTGGACATCTTCCTGCTCCGGCAGTTCTTCCTCTCGCTGCCGGGCGAGCTGGAGGAGGCGGCGCGGATCGACGGCGCCGGGCGGATGCAGATCTTCTGGCGGATCATCCTGCCGCTGTCCAAACCGGTGCTCGCGGTCGTCACGATCACCAGCTTCATCTTCCACTGGAACGACCTGGTCTGGCCGCTGGTGGTCCTCAACGACCCCGAGCTCTACACGCTGCCGCTCGCCCTGCAGCAGCTGGCCAGCAGCGAATCCGGGCGTGCCTACTACATCATGGCGGGCGCCGCCCTGGCGGTCGTGCCCGTGATCGTGGTTCTGCTGATCTTCCAGCGCCGCATCATGCAGGGCATCGCCTTCACCGGTCTCAAGAGCTGACCCCCTACGGCGCGAGCCGTAACTGACGATTGGAAGTGTGAGCGTGACCATCGAGGTCCGCAACGGAGTCACCGTCGTCGACGGCGAGCCCCGGGTGCTCGTCAGCGCCGACTACCCCTATTACCGGGACGACCCGGGAGTCTGGGCCGACCGGCTCCGGGCGATGCGCGACGAGCTGGGTGTCGAGGTGATCAGCAGCTACATCCCGTGGCGGCACCACCAGCCCGACGCCGCGACGGCGCCGGACTTCACCGGCAGCGGCCACCCCGGCAGGGACGTCGTCGGCTTCCTCGACCTGTGTCACGGGCTCGGGCTGAAGGTCATCGCCAAGCCCGGCCCGTTCATCCACGCGGAGACGACCTACGGCGGCCTGCCCGACTGGGTCTGCCCCTCCGCGGACGGGGAGATCGAGCCGCTGCTCGACGCGGCGGGCGAGCCCTCGCGCTGGGCGGACTCGGCCACACACCTGCCGGGCAGGCCGCTCCCCGCCCCGCTGGGGGCGGCGTTCCTGTCCAAGGTCACCCGGTGGCTGTCCGCCGTCGGCAAGGAGGTGCTGGACGCGGCGGCCCATCCGGACGGCCCGGTGATCATGATGCAGATCGCCAACGAGGGCATCTACACCAACGGCGCGCGGTCGCTGTCGGCCTACGACTACAGCCCCTCGGGGCTGGCGTTCTTCCGCGAGCGCCTCCTGGCGTGGTACGGCTCGATCGAGGAGTACAACCGCACCCACGCGACGGACCACCGGCGATGGGACGAGGTCGAGCCGCCCCGCGCCTGGACGGGGGCCGTGCGGCCGGAGGAGATGCAGGGCCACGCCGACTGGGGCCGGTTCCACGCCGACTACCTCGCCGAGGTCTACCTCCGCTGGAGCGCGGCCGTGGACTGCCGGGTCCCCGTGGTGGTCAACCTGAACCCGCCGACGGTCGAGGAGCTGGACGACTGGCTGGCCCGGGTGCGCCCCGAGAAGTGGGGGGACATCTCCTACGGTTTCACCAACTGGATGGGCGTGGTCTCGGCGGACCCCGACGCCCAGGCCCGATACGTGATCGCCGCCAAACGGGCCCCCGGCCCCAACCTGGAGGAGAACTGGGGCTTCTCGGAGCTCTACGACCGCGCCTACGCCGACGCGACCACCAGCTACCACCAGACCCTGCTCGCCCTCGCCGCCGGAGCCACCGGGTTCAACGTCTACACCGGGGCCGCCACCTCCGGCTGGTCACCCGACCTGGACGCGGCCTACACCATGCCCTACCCGGACAGCGCGCCCATCGCCGCCGACGGCTCCGCCGGCGCGAAGGCCCCCGTCGTCCGCGTGCTGGCGGACTTCTTCGCCCTGCACGGCGTGGAGTTCCTGGAGTGCGCACCCGTCAGGAGCGAGGCCTTCGGGCTGTATCTGCCCTATGCCGGGATCGCCGCCTGGTCCGGCGCGGAGGAGTCCGGGGCGCCCCGGTGCGGCACCGCCCTGCGCGCCTTCCACGACCGGATGCGTCGGGCGGGCCGTGACTACGCCGTCGTCGAACTGGAGAGCGCCACGCCCGACGGGCTGGCCGCCCACGAGACGCTGACCGTCCCCGGCGGGCCGTTCATGCACCGCCACGTCCAGGACCTGCTGGCCGGACATCTCGCGGCCGGTGGCCGGATCGTGCTGGACGGCCCCGCGCCCGGCCTCGACGAGGACCTGCGCCCGTGCGACGTGCTCGCCCGGGCCCTCGGCCGCGCCGCCGGCCGTACCGCGTCCCCGGCGGCCGTCCCGGACGCCGGTCCGGTCCGGGTGACGCGCGGCGCGGCGGACGCGTTCCTGCGGGTCCATCCCGGACGCGACGTCCAGTATCTGACGATCCTCGTGCAGAGCGAGAACGACGGGCCCGTCAGGGTGGAGACCCCGTACGGCGTCTTCGAGACGGACGGCGCGCGGGGCGGGGCGGCCGTGGCGCGGCTGGCCGACGGCGCCCTGGACGACGCCGTCGTCAAGGGGCTCAACGGTTTTCTCGACTCGGCCGTACCCGCGTGGATCACCTTCGGCGGCCGGGAGCTACGGGCGGACCGCCCCGCCGACCTGGCCCGCGTCGACGGGAAGGTGCGCCTGCTCGGGTGAGGCTGGGCCTCCTCCGGTTTTTTTTGGCGGTAAAAGTAACTATTTACAAGAAGGGGGAATCGGCCTGTGCCGTACGACCGCGAGGACATGGGCCGACTTGTGCGCGAGCTGACCGGGCCGCTGGTCGCCCACCTCAGTCCCGGGCGCGCGCGCCTGCGGCTCGGGACCAACGCCGCCCACTACCCCGACGCGGCCGCCGAGCTTGAGGCGTTCGCCCGTCCGCTGTGGGGGCTGGGACCGCTGGCGGCGGGCGGCGGGACGTTCGAGCACTGGGAGCTGTGGCGCCGGGGGCTGGCGTCCGGCACCGATCCCGGACATGAGGAGTTCTGGGGGGCGGTGACCGACTTCGACCAGCGGCTGGTGGAGACCGCCGCGATCGGCCTGGCGCTCGCCCTCGCGCCCGAGGTCGTATGGGACCCGTTGAGCGGCCGGGAGCGGGACAACCTCGCGGCCTGGCTGCTCCACGCACTCACCGTCGAGGCCGTCGACAGCAACTGGCACTTCTTCCCCGTCATGGTGGGGCTCGGCCTGGAGCGCGTCGGCGTCGGCTTCGACCCCGCGCCCAACGCCGCCCGGCTGGAGCGCCTGGAATCCTTCGCGCTCGGCGGGGGCTGGTACGGCGACGGCCCCACCGCCCAGCGCGACTACTACATCCCGTTCGCGATGCACTACTACGGCCTGATCTACGCCGCCCTGGCCGGAGACCGCGATCCCGGCCGCGCCGAACGTCTCCGCGAGCGGGCGGCGGCCTTCGCCCTCGACTTCCAGCACTGGTTCGCCTCGGACGGGGCCGCCGTGCCCTTCGGCCGGAGCCTGACCTACCGCTTCGCCCAGGGGGCGTTCTGGGGCGCGCTCGCCTTCGCCGACGTCGAGGCCCTGCCCTGGGGGACGGTCAAGGGCCACCTGATGCGGCACCTGCGCTGGTGGCGGGGGCGGCCGATCCGCGACTCCGCCGGGCTGCTCACGCTGGGCTACGGCTACAACCAGCCCCTGCTCACCGAGCAGTACAACGCCCCCGGCTCCCCCTACTGGGCGCTGAAGGCCTTCCTGCCGCTGGCGCTGCCCGCCGAACACCCCCTCTGGACCGCGGAGGAGGAGGCCGCACCGGACCTGCCGGCGGTCGCCACCCAGCCGGAGGCGGGCGTCGCGCTGATGCGGTGCGAGGAGGGCAGGCAGGTGGTCATGCTGAGCGCGCAGCAGTACAACACCTGGGCACGCCACGGCGCGGCGAAGTACACCAAGTTCGCCTACTCCACCTTCTTCGGGTTCAGCGTGCCGAGCGGCTCCCGGGGGCTCGACCAGGGCGCGTTCGACAGCACCCTCGCGGTGAGCGACGACGGCGTGCACTGGCGGCCGTGCGAGGTGCCGCGGGACTCCACGGCGCACGACGGCCTGCTCCACAGCCACTGGGCGCCGTGGCCGGACGTGGAGATCGAGACCTGGCTGGTCGCCCGGCCTCCGTGGCACGTGCGGGTGCACCGCGTCCGCGCGGAACGCGGGTTCTTCTCCGCCGAGGGCGCCTTCGCGGTGAACCGCGATACGCCCCCGCGCCGCTCCGCCGAGGGGCCGGGCCACGCCCGCCTCGACTCCCCCTCGGGGCTGTGCGTGATCGAGGACCTCACCGGCGTGCGGGCCGGGCGGCTCGTGCACGCCCTGCCCGGCACCAACGTGCTCGCCCCGCGCACGGTGATCCCCACGCTGACCGGCGAGCACGGACCGGGCGAGCACTGGCTGGCCTGCGCGGTGCTGGGCCTGACGGAATCCCCGCCGGACGCGGAGTGGCCGGAGCCGCCCGGCTGGGGGACCGTCTCGGAGCTCCTGCCCGGCGGCCACACCTGCGGCCTTCGCGAGTGATGGGCGCGGCCGGGGCGGGTGGCCACCGCCCCGGCCGCGATGCCGGAAATCCCGGAGGTCCCCCGCTCCCGGCTGCCGGGGCGGGCCGGTTCAGCGCAGCTTGGGGTCCAGGGCGTCGCGGACGACGTCGCCCAGGAGCAGGAAGCTGAGCACCGTCGCGGTGAGGAAGAACGCCGGGAAGACGAGCAGGTGGGGATACTCGGCGAAGTACGTCTGGGCGTCGTTGAGCTGCCGGCCCCAGGAGACCTCCGGATACTGCAGGCCGACGCCCAGGTAGTCGAGGGTGGCCTCGCCGCCGATGACGTTGCCCACGTTGAGCATGGCCACCACGAAGACCGGCGCGATCGCGTTGGGCAGGATGTGCTTGAACATGATCCGCAGATCGCCCGCCCCGAGCATCCGGGCGGCGGCCACGAAGTCCATGTCGCGGACCGCGATCACCTGGGCGCGCATGAGACGGGTCATCGTGGTCCAGCCCAGCATGACCAGCACCAGGGTCATCGCCCAGACGCCGTGGTCGGGGAAGGCGACCAGGATCACGGTCGCGCCCAGGACGAACGGGATGCCGAAGAACACGTCCGTGAGGCGGGAGACGACCGCGTCCAGCCAGCCGCCGTAGTAGCCGGCGAGCAGGCCGAGCACGACCGAGATGAGCAGGGCGAAGACCGTCACCGCGATGCCGATCATGACGGAGGCCCGGGTGCCGTGCACGATCTGCGACCAGTATTCGCAGCCCTGCAGGTCGTAGCCGAACGCCGCGCCGTCGCCCGGCCCCTTCTTCGACATCCGCAGGTTGCAGCCCTCGTTCGGGCCCAGCCCGGCGAACAGCCCGGGCAGCAGGGCCATCGCGAGGGCGACCACGAGGATCACCATCGAGACCCAGAAGATCACCCGGTGACGGAGCTCCAGCCAGGCGTCGTGCCACAGGGACCCGGGCCGGGCCGAGACCGCCTCGGCCTCCACGGTCTGCGTCTCAACCACGGCTGATCCTCGGGTCGAGCACGCCGTACAGGAGGTCGACGAGCAGGTTGACCACGATGAAGATCATCACGAGCATGGTGACGATGCCCACGACGACGGGCCCCTCCTGGAGCTGGATGGACTGGAAGACCTGCTGGCCGATGCCCGGCAGGTTGAAGATGCCCTCGGTGACGACCGCGCCGGCCATGAGGTTGCCGAAGTCCACGCCGAGGAAGGTGACCACCGGGATCAGCGAGTTGCGCAGCGCGTGCCGGCCGATCACCCGTCTCCGGCGCAGACCCTTGGCGCGCGCCGTACGGACGTAGTCGGCCCGCATGTTCTCGATGAGGCTGGTGCGGGTCAGCCGGGCCACGTACGCCAGGCCGAACGAGCCGAGCACCATGCCGGGCAGCAGGTAGCTGACCGGCCATCCCTCGTCCACGCCCGCGGTGGGGAACAGCGAGAGGTTCAGGCCCAGCATGATCTGCGCGGTGTAACCGACGACGAAGACCGGGACCGCGATGACGAAGGTGGTCCCGGCCAGCACCGCCGTGTCGGCGATCCCGCCGCGGCGCAGTCCCGCGATCACGCCGAGGCCGATGCCGACCACGAGCTCGAAGATCCAGGCGGTGACGGCGAGCTGGGCGGTGACGGCCCAGCGCCCCTGGAGCAGCTCGCTGACCGGCTGTCCGGTGAAGGTCTGCCCCAGGTCGCCCTGGACGGCGTGCAGCATGTAGAGGCCGTACTGGACGATCAGCGGGTCGTTGAGGTGGTAGCGCTCCCGGAGCGTGTGCAGGACCTCGTCGGGCAGGGGCTTGTCACCCGCCAGGGCCAGGATCGGGTCGCCGGGCAGGGCGAAGACCATCGCGTAGATCAGGAACGTGGTGGCGAAGAAGACCGGGACCGCCTGGAGCAGCCGGTGGAGCGCGTACCTCACGTCCCCCCCTCACGGGGAGACCCCGGAGCGGCGCGCTCCGGGGTCACGTGTGCCTCGTGGATCACCTACTTCACCGTGATCGTGTCGAGGTTCGGGCTGTAGGCGTCGATCTGGACACCGCTGATCTTGCTGGAGTATCCGGCCTGGTCCTGCCAGTTCCACAGCGGGACCATCGGCATCTCGCTGAGCGCGAGGTCCTCGGCCTTCTGGTAGAGCGGGATGCTGGCATCCATGCTGGCGGCCGAGTTGGCCTGGGTGAGCAGGTCGTTGAACTCCTTGTTCTCCCAGCCCATCCGGTTGCCCTCGCCCCACATCGACTGCAGGTAGTTCTGCGGGCTCGGGTAGTCCATCACCCAGTTGTTGCGGTACGGCCCGTCCTGCTTGTGCGCGCGGAGCGTGGACAGGTAGTCGGCCGCCGGGATCTTGCGGAACTGGATGTCGGTGATCCCGAGGTTGTCCTTGAGCTGGTTGGCCACCGCGGTCATCCACTGCTCGTAGCTGGGGTCGGCGTTGGAGAAGTAGAGGTTCATCGTGCCGCTGAAGCCGCCGGCCTTGTCGAACAGCGCCTTGGCCTTCGCCTTGTCGAAGACGCACGCCTCGCCGCAGGCGTTCTCCCGGTAGCCCGGCACGAGCGGCGCCACCAGCGAGCCCATCGGCTTGAAGGTGCCGTTGAAGACCGCGTCCACGATCGCCTGCCGGTCGATGGCCATCGAGATGGCCTTGCGCAGGTCGGCGTTCTGGAAGCGCTTGTCGAAGACCGGGAAGCCCAGATAGTCCATGGTCCCGCTCGGGGTGGCCACGAACCGGTCGGCGAGCAGCCGCTTCGCCTCTCCGGCGCTCGCCGGCGGGATCGTCTGGATCAGGTCCACCTTGCCGGCCCGCAGGTCCACGTAGGCGGTGTCACGGCTCTCGTAGATCTTGAAGTTGACCGAGGCGGACTTGGCGGGGCGGGGCCCGGCGTAGCCGTCGAACTTCTTCACCTTGATCTGCCGGTTGCGCACCCACTCGCCGTCCAGGGCGAAGGGGCCGTTGCCGATCGGCTTGACGTCGTAGGCCGCCAGATCGGTGAATGCCGCCTTCGGCATCGGGGCGAACCCGGTGTAGGCCAGCGTGATCGGGAACTGGCTGAACGGCGCGGTCAGGGCCACCTTGAGGGTGGTGTCGTCGATGACCTTCAACCCGCTCAGCTTGTCGGTCTCGGGCTTGGGCGCGGTGTCCGAGCCCTCCGGGGCCTCGGGGTTCAGCTTGTCGTAGCCCTCGACGTTCTCGAAGTAGTAGTTGTTGGTCCACGCGTTGGGACCGTAGGCCGCGGCGTTCCACGCGTCGGCGAAGCTCGCGGCGGTCACCGGCTCGCCGTTGTGGAACTTCTGCCCCGGCTTGATCTTGATCGTCCAGACCTTCTGGTCGTCGCTGGTCACCGACTCGGCGGCGCGCATCTGCGGCTGCCCCTTCGGGTCGATGACGACCAGGGTGTCGAACAGCGCCTGCAGCACGGTGACCGAGTAGCTGCTGGAGGTGTTGCCAGGGGTCAGGTGGTCCGGCTCCGTCAGCCCGACGGAGAACTCCTTCGTGGCCTGCTGTCCTCCGGTGGCCGGCGCCGGCGATCCGCCGCACGCACTCACGGCGAGCATCGTCGCCAGGAGGACGGCAGAGCCTCGTGTCCTCGTCAAGACCGTCACTGTTCCTCCCAGGGGGTATTGCGGGAGAGGGTAAAGACGGTTACAGACCGGGGGCATCGGACAATTTACGTATTCCCTATCTTTGGTACCTTGGGGCACTCTGTGCACGGAGGAAACCTTGGACCAGATCACCCTGAGCCCGCGCCACCTCCATGCCTTCGCCGAGGTGGGCTTCCAGGTCGCCGGGCGCAGCGGCATCCCCGGTGCGATGCGCGCCCTGCGCGAGGTCATCGCGCTGGAGGCCTACGAGTTCGTCGCCTACGACCCGGTGACGGAACAGCACCGCAGCCTGGTCTCCGACGGCTACACGCGGGTGGACGGCGACGCCGCCGAGGAGTACGTCAGGCTCGACCCCTACCGCCGGGCCATGGACTCCCGGATGCCCCTGGTCATGGGCGCCCCGGGCACCGAGCGCTACTTCCGGCGCCACCTGGAGCCGTACGGCTGGCAGGCCGGGCTGACCACCCCCCTCTTCCTCGCCGAGGGCCGCTACACCGGTCTGCTCCACCTGAACTCCCGCGATCCCGGTGCCTTCTCCGCCCAGGCCAGCACCCTGATCAGGGCCGTCTCCCCCACGCTGGCGCACGTCACCGACCTGAGCCGCTGCGTGGTCGATTCCGTCGGCACGCCGCCGGGCTTCCACGCGGCGGCCTTCGACCGCGCCGGCACCCGCAGGGACGTCACCGGCACCCCGGCTTCCGCGGCCGTCGCCGCCGAGCCCGGCATGGCCGAGCTGGCCAGGGAGTTCATCGACTCCCGCGAGCTGAACCGGCGCGGGCTCTGGCTGGACGGGACCGGGCAGTGGCGGGAGGTGCGGCTGCTACGCGCCGGTGTCGGGCCGCACGGCGCCATCCAGGGCGCAGTGATCGCCGAACGCCCGTGCGCCCTGCCGTACGAGCTGACCGGCCGGGAGATCGAGGTGATCACCCGGGTCGCGCTCGGCGACTCCAACCCGCAGATCGCGGCGGCCCTGGTGCTGAGCGTCCGCACGGTCACCACCCATCTTGAGCACATCTTCGCCAAACTCGGCTGCGAGAGCCGGACCCGGCTCACCACCAGGGCCCTCGCCGAGGGCCTGTGCCGGCTGTCCCTCTGACGCCGGAGCCCACGCCCGATCGGCGCCGGGCCTCACCTGACGCCGGCCAGCCGGCTCATCGGCATCGTGGCCGGGGTCAGCACGAGCTCGAACCAGACCTTGTTGGCCCCCGCCTGCCGGACCAGGCCCCAGCGGTGCGCCAGCGCCTCCAGCAGGGGAAGGCCCCTGCCTCCCGTGGCGTCCGCCGAGGCGCGGCACACGCAGGGGGCGCTCGAGGAGCCCTCGTCCTGGACGCAGACCCGGACGGTCTCCGCCGAGTAGACCACCGTGACGGTGAAGAGCCCGCCGTCCCCCGACCGGGAGTGGAGCACCGCGTTCGTGGCGATCTCGCTGGTCAGTAACACGCAGTCGTCGTGGAGGGGATGATCACGGCCCAAGGTCGTGGAGACCAGCCGGCGGGCCCGTGCCACCTGGTCGGGAGAGCCCGCCAGGCGGAGAACCCATTCGCTGCCGTCATACTCCGATGAGTCCATCTGGCCCCTCCGATGCTGTCCGCGCCCTTGGAAGGACGCGGAGCTCAAGAAGGTAGATGTCTCGGAAAAGTGCTAATGGGATCGCTTACCGGATAGACAGCTCGGGCTTGCCAGAAGGGCCTTCACCTGCGTGCCCGTCCCTGCCGTCCCATGCGCGCCCACCCGTCACAGCCGGTGCCGGCGCGCCTCGAAGAAACAGTAGACCGCGAACGGCAGCAGCCCGATGGCGACGACCCCGGCTGAGCGCTGTTCATGGTGTTGCGCTCTTACCGGGTAGAGGCGCGGCAAACCTCAGCTCTCCGGCATCGCGTCCAGCCGCCGCAGGATGATGCCCTCGCGCAGCGCCCACGGGCACACCTCGAGCTCCCCCACGCCGAACAGATCCATCGTGGCGTCCGCGACGATGGCCCCGGCCGGCAACTGCGACGCCCGCCCCGCCGAAACCCCGGGGAGCCCTGCGCGCCCTCGCGCGTCCATTTTGACCAGCCGGTCCGTCCACTCGATCAGATCGGCGTGGCTGAGCACCCGGCGGACGTTCGGGCCCTCGTTCGAGGGCGCCGCACCGGCGATCCTCGCGAGCTGCCGGAAGGTCTTGGACGTCGCCACCGCGTGGGTGGCCTGGCCGTACCGGGTCACCTCGCCCACCGTGCGGGCGATCTCCGCCCGCACGTGCCTGCGCAGGGCTCGCGCCTGGTCGGCCGGGGGCGGGTCGGCGGTGAACCAGTTACGGGTGAGCCGCCCGGCCCCCAGCGGCAGCGACACCGCCACGTCCGGCTGCTCGTCGATCCCCGACGCGATCTCCAGCGATCCTCCGCCGATGTCGAGCACCAGCAGCCGCCCCGAGGACCATCCGAACCACCGCCGCACGGCCAGGAACGTCAGTCTCGCCTCGTCCTGGCCGGACAGCACCTCGATGTTCACACCGGTCTCGGCCCTGATCCGGCCGAGCACCTCCACGCCGTTCACGGCCTCTCTGACGGCCGAGGTGGCGAAGGCCATCAGGTCCTCGACGCCCTTGTCCTCGGCGAGCCGCTGGGCCTCCTCGACGAACTCCCGCAACCGCGTGGCCCCCCGCTCGGAGAGCCGGTTGCCCTCCTCCATGTGCTCGAAGAGCCTCAGCTCCTCCTTGTGGGAGTACGCGGGCAGCGGCCGGGCCCCCCTGTGAGCGTCCATCACCAGGAGGTGCACCGTATTGGACCCAATGTCAAGAACGCCCAGTCGCATGGGGTTGAAGTTACTACTGTTCCGGCACTGATCGGCCACCGTCCGCCCCGGGCCCATCGGCCAGGCGGTGGACACTGACGGCGTACCCGCCTCCGTCGTAAGCGGCGCCGTCCCATGTCGCCAGCCGCCGCTCGAGGTTCAGCCCGGACGCCTCGCACCACCCGTCGTAGTCGGCCAGGGTGACCGTGGCCGAGGAGAGCGGAAGGTGCCGGGCGTCCAGCCCGAACCCTGCCACCAGCAGCCCGCCGGGCCGCAGCCCCGCCGCGAGCCTCGCGACGGTCCGGGCCTCGGTGCCCGGGGCGAGCAGCGGCACGACGTTTCCCGCGGCGACGACCAGATCGAAGGGGGCGGTCCCGGCCAGGTCGAGGGCGCTCAGATCGGCCAGGATCCAGCTCAGCTCCGGCGCCGTCCGCCTTGCCACGGCCAGCATCGATCCGTCCAGATCGACGCCCGCGCAGTCGTAGCCGAGCTCCGCCAGCCGGATGGCCACCCGGCCCGTGCCGCATCCGGCGTCCAGCACCCGCGCTCCGGCGGGCAGCAGGGCGGCGCACAGCCGCGCCTCCCCGTGCACGTCCGTCCCGGAGGCGGCCAGCTCGGCGAACCGCGCCGCATAGCGTTCCCCCGCGCCCTCACCCGTGATCTCCGCCCAGCGGCTCTTCGGCTCCATCGCTCCAGGATCGCACCTTTCCCGAACGCCACCTTCACGTTTGTCGCGCCGCCCGCCGACGCATGTCATTGACATGAGCCGCTCTCCCGGGCGCCGGCCTCGGTCTCTCCTGCGGCCTCGATGATCGCCGGGGGCGTGGATCCATCACCTCCGGGTGGGCGTCGCCGCACCCGGCGGGACGGTGACCAGGGACTACAAGCCCGGGCTGATGAAGGTCTTCTCCGACGCCGGCGGCAAGGTCTACGGCGCCTACGGCGAGCGCGTCTTCGTCGGAGAGGTGTGGCTGCCCACCCCCGCCCGGTTCGCCCGCTACCTGCGCCCCGACGGACCTCGGGCTGCGCAGGGCGCGGGCCGCCGGACACCTGCGCCTGGCTCCGCATCGCGACGGGACGGGAGCCCGTCACCGCCTGACCTCGGACGGGGCGGCCGGGGGTGGGATCCGCGCCGATGCCCACCCCGCCCGCGCGCGTGATCTCCGGGATCGCCCCGGGCGCAGGAGTTCGATCACGCGGCGGCCGATGAGCGAGGCCGACAGGATCCCGACGGTCCTGCGGTAGTTGCCGTCGGCGGGGTCGTACGGCATGCCCTGGAAACGGTCGCGCTCCGCGACAGCCGCTGACGTATGCCGGGGGTGAGGACCTGATCGGCGACCGCGGGAGTCATGGCGATGGCGGTCCGGGGGCGGGGGTTGTGCACGGTGCTCCTGTGTGAGGAATGGCGGTGACGGCGCGACGGATCACAGCTAGGAACCGGCCGCCGCCACGGCGTCGGCGAAGTCTCCGGGGCATTCCAGGGGGGTGAAGTGACCGACCCCGTCAACCGGCCGGAGCTCGAAATCACGGAAGAAGGCCGCCAGCCGGTCGGACCAGTCCCGAGGGAAGAGCGGATCATGCTCGGGCCACAGCACGATGGCCGGCGTGGAGATGCGATGCGCCGGGTCGGGCTGCCGCTCGGCGGCCGATGCGGCGACGGTTCCGGCACCGGCGCGGTACCAGGCGATGGAAGCGGTGAACGCCCCCGGCTCCGCGTAACCGGGGATCAGGTGGTCGATGCTGGGCTCGAAACCCGGCCCGGACCAGTGCGACCAGAAATGCAGCAGGTAGTCACGCACGGCCTCAGGTCTGCCGTCGATCAGGCGCTCGGCCAGCGGCAACTGGTGGAACGCCTGGTACCAGAACTCTCGCTGAGCCCGTTCACCGAACACCCGTTCGGCGATGCCCGGCAGAGGCGGAGACAGGACCAGGCCGCCGACGAGGTCGGGACGGACCTGAGCGACCTTCTGGGCGATCCGGCTTCCGATGTCGTACCCACCCAGCACCGGCCGGTCGAGCCGGAGCTCCTCGATGAGGCCGATGACGCTGCGCGCCTGTCCGGCGGCGCCGTACTGCTCCCGGGGATCGGCGGCGTGTTTGCCGGACTCGCCGAACCCGCGCAGATCGGGTACGACGACGCGGTGCGTGGGCGCGAGCAGGCGGGCCACCCGCCGGTAGTCGGTCCGGTCCCCGGGCCATCCGTGCAACAGCACGGTGGGCGGCCCGTCGCCCATGACGTCGTAGTGGAGCTGGAACCCGTCCACCTTCGAGGTTGTCGGCATCAACCCTCCTCCAGCGGTAAGCCTCCCCACGGGTGATTCTCCTCCTCACCTAATCACCGCACCGACGATGGTCACCCGGAAGAGGAACCATGGTGCAGTTGCCGCATGAGCAGGCCGCCGCGCACCTCAAAGCTGATCTCCAGGATCGAGTTGTGGGCGGCACTCCACTCATGGGGACATTCCGCAGCAGCCGCCTGTCCGCGCACGCTGGCGTGCGGACAGGATCTCGCCGGCCGACAGGTCCGGTAGTGGTGGACAAAGCCGACACAGCTGTAGAACTGGGGGTAGCGAGCGAGGCGTTTCCCGATAGCGCCACCAAGACCGGGATCCCCAAGACCTCGTTGCCCCGCTGCCTCACCACCATCGTCGGCCAGGAGCTGGAACCGGAGCGTCAGCGTGAACAACCGAGAACGGGACCATCCCGCCCATGCCGTCTTCGACCCGGTCTGGTGGCAGGAAGATCCCGAACGCTGGCAGCTACTGCGTTTCGAAGGACGACATGACGAGGAGGGTCTGCCCGTTGATCTGTGGTGGAAGGACCGGCAGCAGGTCCTTCACGCCCTGATCCGCACCCCTGATCACACCGATGCCGACTTCGCACGCTTCCTGCTGATGCAGGAAACGCAGCGGCACGGGCATTCCTGGGGGTTCGGCCACAGCATCGAGATCGCAGCCTTGCTGGTCGCCGAACACCGCCACGTCGAAGACGTCTGGCTCCTGTGGGAGGCGATCTGCAGAAGTTTCGACACCTGGTGCGGCCTTCCACACCGCAGGAATGCTCATCTTCGATGTCTGGAGGGTGGGAGTGTTCGCAAGGTCTATGGGTCACGGGCGTCTGCCTCGCGAAACCTTCGTTTCTGCTCTGTGTCAACGGCCAAGTGCGTGTCGCCGCTGGTGGCCGGGAAGCGTCATCCCACTGTGCTCGCCCAGCCGGCCCGCACCAGGATGCGACCAAGATCAGCATGTCGGAGGAAGCGTCCACCGGCCGCTTCACCGACCACCACGCCTTCTCAGATCTTGGGGGCCGGGCAGGCCGGGTGACGGTGAGGGTGACCAGGGGCAGCCTGGTAGGCGCCGGGGCGAGGGTGGGAAGCTCGGCGATGCCTCTGGGACATCGCGACCATGGTGGTACGTGTGCTGACCGATGACGGACAGGCAGGTGAAACACTCCTGACTGGCCCGCAGGTACTGAGCTGATGCGCGAGGCCGCCTGACTCTCGCCGCGATCTGGGACACCGGCCTTCGGCCAGGCCTTATCCCGGTGCCCATTGCCGGGAAGCAGAGGGATAAGCCAAGATCGATGGGTTGATCCGCTGTGGCATGCGCCGCGGCCCACCGTCGAAGGGGAGACAAGTGATCAGGTCTGTTACGAAGGTCGTCGCCGTGACGGCCCTGGCCGCCGGCGTTCTCGCGGCCAACCCGGCATACACGGCGTACGCGGCCTCCTCCCCCTACACTCCCGAGGGCGTCTGCGGAGCGGGGTTCACCCGGGTGAAGGACGGCTCCCGCCCCCTCAAGTCCGGACGTGACACCTTCGGCTACGTCTACCTCATGTACAACAGCAGCACCGGTTACAACTGCGTGGTCAGCATCAAGACCGCTTTCTACCGGACCGCCACCTACACCACCGCCACCCTGACGGTGAAGGGCAGCAAGCCGAAGACCGACGCGGGCAGGTTCAAGTACTACGCCGGGCCGGTCAAGGTGCAGGCCCGCGGCAAGTGCGTCTCGTACTGGGGCAGCACCCGGGACACCCGGCTGGACTTCGCCGAGGCGACCGGTGGCCGCAAGACCTTCGGCAACTGCGGGTAGCGGGACCTCGATCGCCAGGGCCACACCCGGTGCCCCCCAGCTGGGCGTTCTTATTGGAGTGAGAGTAGGTGATCGTTGAGGGCTTCGGCGGACAGCCCTTCGGCGGCCATCACCGCGATGATCTCGAACCTGTGCCGCTCGAAATTAGGGTCGGGTCCATGACCTGGGAGTTTGTCGGTTGACCTATGCGGCCTCGTACTCGTTGATGAGGCCGCCGAGTACAGGTCTTCGTTTGATCCGCCGGTCGGTCAGGTCGACGATGGGCGTGGGCTTCGTCGGGTCTGCGTCTGGATGCCGCTGGTTCAGGGCCTGGTGGGGGCGATGTGCGTTGCAATGGACGGTGTACTCGGCGGAACTCGTCGGAGTACGTCGCCGCGTACGGGGTCGGCCGAGGGCTGAGAACCCCGCGCTGGATGTCGTCGAGTTCGAGTGTGACGTGCGTTCGCTCGGTCACGGATACCTCCCTTCTTGCGGCACTACTTCACCGAGACGATGTTTCTCCAGAAGTTGCGCAGGCTCTCGTCGCCGCCGAACAACGAGCTGAAGATCGTGGAGTCCGCCATGAGCACGTCGCCGGCCCGCTCACCGCTCGGGGGCATCCACAGGAACATGTTGAACTCGGTGTTCCCGGCCTCGGCGAACGGATGCGGCCTGGACATGTCGATCGGCTGCCTGCCCAGCACGTGGATGACATCCGGCTCGTCGGTCGTCACCGCGTAGTGCGGCAGGTGCAAGTGGAAGTTGAAGGTGGTCACCCCTTCCAGCCATCCCTTGGTGTCCAGGTCTCTGGCGATCGACAGGGGGGCGATCCTGTTCGGCTCCCGCACCGCGGGACGCAGCCCGTAGCGGTTCTCGACAGGCACTCCGAGCCCTTCCATCAACGACCGGGTGTACCTGCCGAACCGTTGCTGGCGGGGAACCAGGAGGTCGCCGTGATGGTGGTACTCGACGTTTCGCACCTCCAGGTCGTCCGCCGCCCCGACGTCGTGATGCGGCCCCAGGACCAGGCAGGTTCCCTCCCGGCTGAGGAACTGCCGCAGCGCCTCGATCTCCTCAGGAGCGGCGTCCTGCCCGGTGATCATGTGGTCCAGTCCGAACACGAACAAGGTGTCGGTGTCCGCCAGCACCCGCTCGTCGAGCGGAGTGCGGAAACCGGCTTGATCGACGCGTTGGTACACGGGCACGGTGTGTCCCGTGGTCTCCGCGACGAACTGCTGGAACGGCACCCAGGCCCAGAAGAACAACTCCAGCGTCCCCGCGATGCCCTGCTGGAAGCGCATCGGGTCGGACCACTTCGGATCCTCGTAGGCGGGCCAGGCGACGCGCCGGACCTCTGTCATCGTGGAGAACCGGTTGTCGAGCTCCGCCGGGTTCCTGCCGGCCTCGGCCGGATAGCTCCATGCGACGTAGATGCTCACCCGTCGCCGGCCAGGGGTGTACTCGCGCGGCACGTGGTTCTGGTTGTACGTGCGCGCGGTCCTGGACTCGTTCATTCCATCTCCGATCTACAGGGATACGTGGGCGGCTGGACCGAAGATCACTGCAGCTGGTCGAGCATCTCCGACAGGGCGCTCTTTATCCGCAGAGCCTTTTTGATTTCGTCGGCGGTGAAGTACGGATATTCTCCGTACTCGATGAAGCTCGGGCAGTGGTGCTCGCGGACGAACAGGGCGAACGCCTCGGGATTGGTTTTCCAGTCTTCGGGGAATCCCTCGAGATTCTCGAAAGCCGTGCTCACGCCTGCTTTGCTGAACAGCGCGATGGCGTCTTCGGTGTACTTGTCGAAGTCGGTGTCGAAGATGGCCTGGTACATGAAACGGGTGTCGTCGTCGAAGAGCACCCAGCGTAGATAGTGCAGCTTGAGCGGCGCGAGAAGATACGGGTCGCCTTCCAACGCCTTGGCGAGTGTGTGACCGTAGTCGCGTATCGCCTCGGCCCGGCCGGGCTTTACTTTCGCGATGATGGTGAACCCGTAACACGCCGGGGTCCTCGGAAAGACAGGGCCGTATTTCCCCTGCTCGAGCTGGTCGGTCTCCTTGGGGATGACAACTGCCTGTGGCCTGATTTCCATTCCGGTTCCTCCGTCATCTGGCAAGGAAGAACCTCACACTATGGGACGAATACGACCGGATCACCACATCGGTATCACAGCATTTGTCGGTATTTTAGGTGATCGTCTTTTACGTCCCGGCGATCGCCGCCGGCCGTCATGGCCGCGGCCACCGCGCGGTCGTCGCGTCTCGGCGACGATCGCGCGGTGGCCGCTTGAATCCGCCCGGCGGCTACTCGGCGGCAGCCTCGGAGCCGCAGGGCACCGTGGCGGCGGGAGTGAGCTCACTCGCCGCGACGGCCTGGGCGGAGCCCGAGTCGGTTCCGCTGCCGGAAGCGCCGGACTCGGCCGCGACGGCGGGCACCGAGTCGGCGGGCTTGACCTCGGCGGCGCGCGCGACCTCATGTTCCTTGCCGTTCACGGTGGCGATGAGCTTGCCGTCCTTCTCGGTCACCTTGACGGCGGCGCTCTCGCACGCCGGAACGACCCGCGCTCCGCTCTGGGCCCCGTCGGCGTTGGCGGCGGCGGTGAGCGTGGCGGTGAGCGCCAGGCCGAGCACACCCGCGGAAAGCGCCAGCCGTACGCGCTTGCTGAGCATTCGCATCTCCTTCTGATCGTCGACCCGTCTGAATCGACGTCTTTTCGTATCGAACGGAAAGAGAGTGCCACGCGCTACCTGAAGCGAAGCTGAAGCCGGCCGAGAAGATCTTCGGGTTCGCTTTAGGTCGATTCATGCAAACTGTAGGGATGCGTGTGCTGTTGGTGGAGGACGAGCGGCGGCTGGCCGAGCTCGTGAAGAGTGGTCTCGCGGGCGAGGGCTTCGCCGTCGACATCGCGCTCACGCCCAAGGAGTTCGCCGTGCTGCACAGCCTGGCCCGGCGTCCCGGCGAGGTGGTGTCCAAGGCGGAGCTTCTCGAACAGGCGTGGGACTTCGCCTACGCGGGCGATCCCAGCATCGTCGAGGTCTATATCAGCGCCCTCCACCGGAAGATCGACGCCCCCTTCGGCCGCTCGTCCCTGGTGACCGTGCGCGGCGCCGGCTACCGGCTGGACGGGCTGCTCTGATGCGCGGACGCCAGGGGTGGGCGGCTCGGATGCGGCTTCACCCGCCCGCGCGCTGGTCGGTACGGCTGCGCGCCACGATCGCGGCCACCCTCATCGTGGCCGTCGCGCTCGGCGGAGCGTCGGCTGTACTGACGACGGTGCTGCGAGACAACCTCGAGGAGAGCGCGACGAAGGACGCCGCGCGGCGGGCCGCGGCGGTGTCCGAGGCCCTGTCCACATCCTCTCCGGCGATCGCCGAGACGGTGCGCCCCGCAGAGACGGTGCGCCCCGCAGAGACGGTGCGGCCTGGCACGCCGACCGTCCAGGACCCCGACCTCCAGATCAGCCGCCTCGACGAACCACCGCGAACAGACTGGGACACCGCCGGGTACATGGTGGCCAGCACAGCCGTCGAGGACGGCACCGACGTCGTGACGGTCACCGCGCGCAGCTCGTTGGAACCGGCGCGGAACGCCCTGCGGGTCCTGCGCCGCCTGCTCGTCTTCGGGGTCCCCACGCTGCTCCTGCTCGTCGCGGGGCTGACGTGGTTCTTCGTGGGCAAGGCGCTGGTTCCGGTGTCCGCGATCCGGGCGAAGCTGGCCGACATCACGGCCCGCGACCTGCATCTGCGGGTCCCGGTGCCGAGCGCGCGGGACGAGATCGCCTCGCTCGCCCGTACGGTCAACGCCACCCTGGATCGGCTGGAGAACGCCGTCGAGCAGCACAAGCGGTTCGTCGCGGACGCGGCCCACGAACTGCGCAGCCCGATCGCGGCGCTGCGCACCCGCCTGGAGCTGGCCGCCCACGAGGACGCGGCCCGTGAGGCACTCACCGACGTGGAGCGGTTGCAGTCGCTCACGGCCGACCTGCTCCTGCTGGCCCGGTTGGACGCGGGAGAACCGCCCCGGCGCGAGGAGGTCGACCTCGGGCAGGTGGCCGCGGAGGAAGCCCTGCGCCCGCGGCCCCGCCCGGATGTCCGGGTCCGCCTGGCCGTGCAACCCGACGTGGTGGTCGACGGCTCCCGCTCCCACCTGGCCCGGCTGATCACCAACCTGGTCGACAACGCCGTACGGCACGCGCGCGCAGCCGTCGAGGTGCGCGTCGCGAACGAGGGCGGCGTGGCCATGCTCGAAGTACGCGACGACGGGCCGGGTGTCCCTCCCGAGCATCGCGAGGCGGTGTTCGACCGCTTCACGCGGCTCGACTGGGCGCGGGCCCGAGACTCGGGCGGATCGGGTCTCGGGCTGGCGATCGTGTGGGAGATCGCCGTGCTGCACGGCGGAAGCGTGTCCATCGCCGACCGAGGTGCCGGCGCCTGTTTCGTGGTGCGGCTCGACGCGGTGCCACAGCCCGGCGCCGCGGTGGCCTTGGCCCCGCCCGCCTGACCCGGGCACGGTGACGAGCCGCACCGACCTGACTAGTCGGTGGTTTGCTGACATGGGGTTGATGTCGCAGTAAGCCGGTGGATAGGGATGGTCGATGCTGTTCGGGGGTGGTCGTGATGGCGACCGCGCCGCACGCGGGCGGGGTGCCGGTGGTCGACGACACCGGGGACCGCAAGGACGGCACCGCCACCGCGCACACCGCCCATCAGTACCTGGGTTCGGTCGGGAAGATCGAGAACGGGATCGTGGCGGTGACCACCCTGTGGGCCGACGAGCGGGTCTACTATCCGCTGCACGCGCTGCCCTATACCCCTGCGGGCCGGTTGCCTCGCGGCCGCAGCGATCCGGCGTTTCGCACCAAGCCGCACCAGGGCTCCTGGGCCCCGATGAATGAGGCGCACACGCCGATCGACGCCGCCCGCGAGCTTGCCTGGAGAGGTCCCCAAGCACCGGGCGCCTGGACCACGGTCGTGCGGCGGTTCCGCGCGCTGCCGCCTCGTCTTTCCCGGCCGCCGACCTGGCCGAGATCGTGCGCCTCTACGGCCTGCGCACCTGGATCGACTCGGCCTGTCCGCCGGGGAGTTCGACGAGCTGCACGCGAAGGGGGTCATCTGATGCACGAACCGTGGGAGGCGGTGGCCGGCGCCCGCGTGTTCGATCTGGCCCAGCCCAAAGGCTTCGCCGCCCTGGGCATCGACGCCTTCGTCCCCTACGTGGGCCGTGCCGTGCTGCTCGACATAGCGGCTGTACGCGGCGTCGCCGCGCTGCCGCCCGGCTACGAGATCACGACCGAGGACCTGGACGAGGCGGCGGACGGGTTGGACATCGGACCCGGTGAGGCCGTCCTGATCGGCACCGGCTGGTCACGCCACTGGGCCGAACCCGACCTCTTCACAGGTCAATCCGGTGGCGCCCCAGGTCCCGGCGCGGTGGCCGGACGCCGGCTGGCCGACCACCGCCCGCGCCTGGTAGGTGCGGAGACCATCGCCTTCGAGCACATCGCCGCAGGACACGGTCACGCCGCACTCCCGT
The DNA here is from genome assembly GCF_014203795.1 of Streptosporangium album. Lineage (NCBI taxonomy): Bacteria > Bacillati > Actinomycetota > Actinomycetes > Streptosporangiales > Streptosporangiaceae > Streptosporangium > Streptosporangium album. Next base: position 93,606 of record NZ_JACHJU010000007.1, read on the forward strand.
ACACCGGATCCTCCTCGTCGAGGAAGGGATCAACATCATCGATACCATGCGCCTGGCCGAGCTCCTCGACTCCGGCGTCCGCGAGTTTCTGCTCATCGTGAGCCCGCTCCCCGTGGTCGGCGCGACGGGCGCCCCGGTCAGGCCGCTGGCGGTGACCCGATGACGACGTTCGCCGCCCGCCTGGCGCGCTTCGCCACCGGCTGCCGGGACGACGGACTGCCGGCCGAGGTCGCCGCCGACGCCGTCGACCGGGTGCGTACGGGCTCGACGGGGAAGGGGTCGCGCCGGCGATCGGGATCGCGGCCAGCATGGGAGCCGGGCTGCTGGAGGCCAACCGCGCCGACGGGACGGTGAAACGGGTGCATTGCGGGTGGGCCGCACACGCGGGGGTGACGGCCGCGGCGCTGGCCCGCGAGGGGCTGACCGGGCCGCCGACCGTGCTGGAGGGCCGCTTCGGGTTCTTCGCCGCCTACCTCGACGGCCGCGGCGACGCCGACGCCCTGCTGGCCGGACTGGGGAAGCGCTGGGAGGTCACCCGGGCGGTCTACAAACCCTACCCGGCCAACCACTTCACCCATCCGGCCATCGACTGCGCGTTCGCCCTGCGCGCCGGCGATCTCGATCCGGGCGACATCGAGGAGATCGAGCTGGGCGTCCCGGCACGGTTGGCCCTGGCCGGACGGGTCAGGTGCGTGGCCGACGACCGGGCCTCGGGTCTGTTCCCGCTGAGTTTCGGCGCTGTCCTGCGGATTCGTACCAGAGGCGGAACTACGCTCACCCATCGGGTGGACTCCTCCAGAGGTGGGCCCGGCAACCCTCTGTCGTCTGAGGAGTTGGCGTTGAAGTTCCGGCTCAACGCCAGCCGGGCCCTGCCGGAGGAGGCCGTCACCGCCCTCGATCGCCGTATCGCCGGGCCGGCCGAGGCGCAGGACGCGCGTCACATCGCGCTGATCTCGCCCGTCACGTAGGGATCGTCCGGATGCGGCTGGACCCGTGTCTCGTCGGGCCGGCCGCGGGGAGATCACGAGGGGCGGATGAGCCCCTTTCTCGTGGCGGTGGCGACGGCGGCGGTGCGTGAGTCGACGCCGAGTTTGGCGTAGATGTGCACGAGGTGGGTCTTGACGGTGGTTTCGCTCAGGAACATCTGCTTGCCGATCTGCCGGTTGGACAGGCCCGCGGCGACGTGGCCGAGCACCTCCAGTTCCCTCGGGCTGAGCACGGCATCCGGGGTGCGCACCCGGCCAAGCAACCGTGATGCGACGCTGGGCGCCAGCGCGCTGGCGCCGGTGGCGGCCGAGCGGATGGCGGCGTGCAGATCGTCGGAGGGGGCGTCCTTGAGCAGGTAGCCGGTCGCGCCGGCCTCGATGGCGGCCAAGATGTCGGCGTCGGTGTCGAAGGTGGTGAGCACCAGCACCCTGGGACCGCCGAGCGCGACGATCTGCCTGGTCGCCTCACTGCCATGGATGCCCGCGCCGAGCTGGAGGTCCATCAGGACGACATCGGGGGCGAGCTCGCGCGCCGCCTCGACGCCCTCCTCTCCGGTGGCGGCCTCACCGACCAGCTCGAAGTCGGGCTGCCCGGCGAGCATCGCGCGGATCCCCGAGCGCACCACGGGGTGGTCGTCCACGAGGAGGAGCCTGATCGGTCCCGTCATCGGCCGGCTCCCTCGACGACTGGCAGGGGGAGCATGGCCGCGATCGCCGTGCCCTCCCCCGGCGTGGACTCGACGGTGAGGCTCCCTCCCAGCGCGGCCACCCGGTCACGCATGGCGCGCAGGCCGTACCCGGTGCCCGCCGTACGGGCCGGGGTCCGTGCCGGGTCGAAGCCGCGGCCGTCGTCGTAGACATCCAGCACGATCATGTCTTCCAGATAGGTCAGGGTCACGCTGGCGTGCTCGGCCTCGGAGTGGCGGCTGACGTTACCCAGCGCGCCCTGAGCGATACGCAGCAGCGCGAGGTCGTAGTCGGCCGACAGCGGCACCGGCGTGCCCGACACCTCAAACCGCACCCGGGTAGCGGTACCCGCGGCGGCCGAGTCACTGATCCTGCGCAACGCGGCGGTCAAGGAGGAGTGCTGCAGGGCGGGCGGAGCCAGCGCGCGGACGAAGTTGCGCGCCTCCTCCAGGTTCTCCTGGGCGGCGCGCTCGGCCTCGGTGATACGCCACCCGGCCTCGTCGGGCCGGTCGGCGAGGTCGCGACGGGCGGCGCGCAGCAGCAGGATGATGCTGGACATGCCCTGGGCGAGGGTGTCGTGGATCTCCCTGGCCAGCCGCTCGCGCTCGGCCAGACGCGCCGATTCGCTCTCCACCCGCACCAGCTTGCCGCGGGTGGCGACCAGGTCTTCGATGAGCAGGCGGCGCTGCTCACTCTCGGAATAGAGGGCCTTGTAGACCAGCCCCATGAGGGTCGCCACCACCGCGCCGATGGTCGGCCCGATCACCTGCGGGGCGGTCAGACCGCCCGCGTGCCAGCTGGCCGCGGCGACAGCCGCAGCGGTGAGCACGATGACACCGGGCAGCGCGACCAGCAGCGGCAGCAGGTGCAGGTAGGCGAAGAACAGCGGGAAGGCCAGCCAGACGAACCGCGGTGAGCTCAGCGCCAGCGCCGCCCAGCCCAGCGTCACCGCCACCAGCCAGATGCGTCCCAGCAGCAGATGCGTGGGGCCGCCGAAGTGCGGCAGCCGCCCCTCGATGACGATCCCCGCCGCATACAGCACACCGAGCAGGACGCCCCAGGTCACGAGGGCCGTGCGGCCCTCGTGCGCGACCCCGGCGACAGCGATCACCAGGAGGACCGCGAAGGTCCCGTGGATGGCCCACCTGAGCAGCTTGAGCGCCGGCGGAAACGGAAAGTTCATCATTTCTCACTAAGAGTAGGTGATGACCTAATGCGGCGCATCGTGCAAAAGATGTATTGCGGCTGTCCGAAAGAGCCAACCCGGACGGATCGTCTTCACGATGTGCGAGGAAGGCCCGCTGCCGCAGGCTGGAAAGCGTCCAGACCAACCCACTCCATATCAACAGGGGATGCGCCGTGTTCGTGGCGATCAGAGACCTGCGTTTCGCCAAAGGACGGTTTGCCCTCATGGGCGCCGTCGTCCTTCTCATCACACTCCTGGTGACCATGCTGTCCGGCCTGACCGCAGGACTGGCACAGGACAACATCTCGGCCATCGGCCAGCTGCCGGCCGACCGGATCGTTTTCTCCGCCGGCAAAGGCACGAACGGCGATCTCGCCAAGCCCTCCTTCTCCGACAGCCGCATCACCGACAAGACCTGGCAGGAGTGGCAGAAAGTGGACGGCGTCCCGTCCGCCGAGCGGCTCGGCATCACGATGGGACGGCTCACCTCCGGCACCGATGACGAGAGCAGCACGGCGGCCGCGGTGTTCGGCGTCCAGCCCGGGGGTGAGCTGGCCAAGGGATCCGGCGGCGTCGTCGACACCGGCAAGGTGGTGCTCTCCTCCGGCCTCGCCAAGAAAAGCGGGCTGACCACCGGGGCCAAAGTGCAGATCTTCGGCCGCGACTTCACCGTCGCGGGCTCCGGGGGCGCCGCCTCCTACAGCCACACGCCCGTCGCCTGGATCAGCATCGGCGACTGGGAGTGGATGGGCCGCCAGGGCGGCGCCGACACCGTGGCGACGGTCCTCGCGCTGCGCACAGCTGCGGACCCCGACTTCTCCGCCGCCGACGAGCGCCTGCGCACTACCACCGTGGCCATCGCCGACGCCCCGGCCGCCATCGGCTCCTTCTCGTCGGAGAACGGCTCGCTGCAGCTCATGCGCGCCTTCCTGTTCGCCATCTCCGCGCTGGTCATCGGCGCCTTCTTCACGGTGTGGACCATCCAGCGACGGGGCGACGTCGCCGTACTGAAGGCACTCGGAGCCAGCACCGCCTACCTGCTGCGCGACGCGCTCGCCCAGGCCGTCATCGTGCTCCTGCTCGGCGCCGGGATCGGCGGCGCGATCGGCGCGGGGGTCGGCGCGCTGGCCGAGGGCACCGTCCCGTTCGTCCTGTCCGCCGCCACCACCATCGTGCCCGTCACCGTAATGATCCTGCTCGGCGCCCTCGGAGCCGCGCTGGCCATCCGCAAGATCACCTCTGTCGACCCGCTCACCGCGCTTGGAGCCTCCCGATGACCCTCAAGCTCACCGACATCGTCCTGACCTACCCCGACGGTGACCGCACGCTGACCGCGCTCGACCACGTCGAGCTCGCCGTCGCCCCCGGCGAGTTCACCGCCGTCGTCGGCCCGTCCGGCTCCGGCAAGTCCAGCCTGCTCGCCATCGCCGCCACCCTCATCACCCCCGCCTCCGGCACGGTCTCGGTGGCCGGGCACGACGTGACGAACGCCAGCCAAGTGGCCAGGACCCGCATCCGCCGCGACCACATCGGCATCGTCTTCCAGCAGTCCAACCTGCTGGCCTCGCTCACCACCCTGGACCAGCTGCTGGTCATGGCCGACCTGTCGGGCCGCTCCACCCGCGAGGCGGCGGTGCGAGCGCGTGAGCTGCTGCTGGCCATGGACCTGGCGTCCAAGGAGGACAAGCGCCCTCACCAGCTGTCCGGCGGCGAGCGGCAGCGCGTCAACATCGCCCGCGCCCTGATGAACCGGCCAGAGGTGCTCCTGATCGACGAGCCCACCAGCGCGCTCGACCACCGCCGCGGCGAGCAGATCGTGTCCCTGCTGGCCGACCTGACCAGGGAGCACGGCCTGGCCACCGTCATGGTCACGCATGACCTGGCCACGCTCGCGATGGTGGACAGCGTGCTGACGATGGCCGACGGCAAGCTCACCGCCGGAGCCGTCACCTCCGTGGGCTGAGCGCCTGGCAGATGGCGCCTTGTGCCGTGCCTAAACTCACGCACCGGCTCCAACCTGGTGTTTCACAAGATCCCTAGGCCGCTCTCCTGTACTCGTTTATCAACCCTCCGATGGCCTGTCGGCTGGGTATTCCCAGGTGGACTGGGCCACCTGGGAATACACCGAAGTGATGCGGCGTGTCGCCGCGCGAGCGGTATCGGTGATCAACCCGGCGGCATGGTTGATCGACGATCATCCCTTCGTCCGTTACGGTCACTGCACCGCGGGAGCGATCGTGCAGCACTGCGGGGAACGCGAGCAGCACCTGTGCCAGGTCGCGGTCTCGGTCCATGCGGTGTCCGAGACCGGTTCCACCCCGCTGCACTGGCGGTTGTTCATCCCACAGGTATGGGCCGACGATCCTGAACGCCGCACGAAGGCAGGGATCCCACCCCCACTCACGCATCGGACCAAGCAGCAGATCGCGCTGGAGTTACTGGACGAGATCGCCGAGTGGGGGCTGAGGCCGCCCGTGGTCGTCGCCGATAGCGACTACGGCACCAACGTCGCGTTCCGCAACGGGCTCACTGAGCGCGGGATCCGCTGGCTGGTTGCGGTCAACGGCGACACGACAGTCCTCCCGGTCACGGGAGCGCCGATCACGGCCTGGGCCAAACGGCGGCCGGCCATCGGGGTCGGTGAGCCGGCCCGAGCCAGCCAGGGCCGGGCCCGTCGATTCGTCTACCGCCCGAAGACGGCGGATCATTCTGCCCGCTGCGGGTGGTTCACCGCGATCCCCGTCCACATCGCGGGGATCATCGAACGAGGACACATCGCCACCACCGAGCAGCGCCTGCTACCCGAGCGCACGCTGCTGGTCCAATGGCGACGCAGGCACGACACTGAACCGTTTCGTGCCTGGATCACCGACCTGCCCGCGGATACTCCGCTGTCTGTCGTCGATGGGCGAAGCCACCCTCGCCCAGATGCTGCTCCAGTACAAGGTCGAGCGGTTCTACACCGCCGAGGCGGCGCTTCTGGACCATCATCGCTATGAGGAATGGCTCGGGCTCTTCACCGATGACACCCACTACTTCATGCCGATCCGCCGCACCGTGCCCCGGCGCGAGCTGCACAAGGAATTCACCAAGCCGGGGGAGATGGCCTTCTTCGACGACGACAAGGACATGCTCACCGGCCGGGTGCTGAAGCTGAGGACCGGGACCGCCTGGGCTGAGGACCCGCCGTCGCGGACGCGGCACCTGATCACCAACGTCCGGATCGTCGAGGACGACGCGGCCGGGCTCACCGTCGAGTCGAACTTCCTCCTCTACCAGACGCGACTGAAGATGCGCCGTCACCTTGACGACGTCGGAGAAGTCGAGGCCGCGGGCGGCGAGCAAGGCGCTGAGGTTGCGCAGCACCTGTTGTGTCTACTCGGTGATGGTGTCGCCGACGACCTCGCCGGTGGCGGGATCATGCGGCCCCGTGCCGGGAAGCTGAGGGATCGGCGGACGTCGTGGGCGTGTCGGCGAATGCCTGTCCCACTATCAACGGGACAGAGATTGCCGCCGCGGCTGCTGCGGCAAGGACTCGACGTCGCCGGCTCGGGCGAACGTGCCGGCTTCCAAGGAGTGTCCTCAGGCGGGCCCACTACAGCAAGTGAACGAGCGACTGAGTGATCGCTTCGTGGCGCGATCTCGCGCGGCCATCGCAGCAGGCGGCCACTCAGGGAACCGGCGATGGTCGGCAAGGCGGCCGTTCTCCTTGTCCGGACCGACCTGAACCGATGGTGTCCATCGGGTTTGCCGCGTCTGATCTCCCGGTCGACGGCCCCCGCCCATCGAGTTCCGACTCACTCCCGAGATGCCGTCGACGTCGCCCGCCCCGGTATAGACCGGCTGTGGCAACAGCCACCGTTGTTGCGAATCCGATACATGGCGGTATAGACCAAAACTTTAACTTTTGCTTACCCTGACAGCCTGAGACCCCTACATAAGGGATCTATCCGCCGCCCAAGGCCGCCAACCGGTATAGACCGGTATAGACCAGCCACCCCCAATAGCAAGGCGGTAATCGAGATGAGCAAGAAGATCGCCGGGACGGTCGGTCTCCTGGCCGCGTGAACTCCCCTACCACCACATCAGGAAGCTGCACGGACGCTGCAGCGTCGAGCGGGTTCGCCGGACATGTCCAATAAATGCCCGAACGCGGCCCGTGCTGGAGGTATGCGGTACCCCGATTTAAGGAGTGACGTGAAGATCTCGTTCCTATCGGCGAAGCGCGAGCAGAGAAGGGACCGTGGCGCAAGTCGACGGCCTCGGGCCCGCGCGGTCTCTGCTTTGACAATCGGTGCGCTCCTCGCCACATCCCTCACCGGTGTCATGGCGAACGCCGCACTGGCCGGCACGGTGTCGACCTCGCCAGCATCACCCCAGATTTTCCCCCTCCCGGTTTCGATGAGCACCACGGCCGAGAGCGTCAATCTCGCCCTCCTGCCGGGTGTGGTCGCCTCCGCCAAGTCTCAACGTATGACCTGGCCCGATGCGACGTACGTGCCCGCCAACGCCATCGACGTCTTCGTCCACAACGGTTGGACCTCGAACTATGCGTCGGTCGGGGATGGCTATGACCCGACCCAGGACTGGTTCCAGGTCAAGCTGGCCAAGCCCGCCCCGGTCTACGAGGTGTTCAGCCTCTGGACGTCGCCGGCCAAGCCGACGGAGTACGACCTACAGGTCGCCACGGACGCCGGCTGTCAGACGTGGTCGACGGTCGCCCACGTGGTGAATCCGAGCGACAAGGATTCCCAGGTGATCGATCGCAAGGACCCGATCTCCTGCGTCCGGATGCAGGCCCTGGCCACGAATTCCAAGACCGGATACACGATCAACGAGTTCGAGGTATGGTCCGGCCCCAAGCCGGCGCCAGTCGTGGGTCAAATCATTCCCGTGCCGGTGCAGCAGACGCCCGGCACCGGTCAGCCGTGGGAGCTCACGGCTAAATCCCGGATCGTGGTCTCCGACAGTGGCCTCGCTGCCACGGCTGAGGTTCTTGCGGGCTACCTGCGGCCGGCTACCGGGTACGAACTCCCCGTGGCGACAGGTTCTGCCACCGCCGCCGATATCGCCCTCACCCTCGCGCCAGTACCCGGCCTTCCACAGGGCAACGAGGTCGCCGCGGCCGAAGGCTACTCCCTCACGGTGTCAAGTGCGGGCGTAAACGTCGTGGCCCCGAACGCGCACGGCCTGTTCAACGGCTTTCAGACCCTTCGGCAGTTGTTGCCGGCGGCGAGCCACTCGCCTTCTATCGGCGTGGGGCCATGGACGGCACAGCCCATAACGGTCGTGGACTACCCACGTTATGCGCATCGAGGTCTCCAACTCGACCCTGCCCGTAACTTCCTGACGGTGGCCGAAGTAAGGTCCATGATCGACCAACTGGCAGCGTTGAAGGGCGACCGACTGCACCTGCACCTGAGCGACAGCCAGTCCTGGCGCCTTGAGATCAAGGGCTACCCGGCACTGGACGGCACCGGGTGCAACGGGGCGGGCTGCCTGGCGGGTTTCTACACGCAAGAGGACTTCAAGGACTTGGTCAAGTACGCGGCCGATCGGTTCATCGAGATCGTCCCCGAACTGGAGGGCCCGGCCCATGCCACGGCGGCAGTCACAGCCCTGGGCGGCCGCGCGGTCATGGGTTGCCAAGGCCAGACCCAGACCGACCGGTTTTGCACCAATCCGAATGACCCGGCCAGTGCGCGGGCCCTCGCGTTCTGGAGAGACGCGATCGCGCAGCTTGCCGCGATCTCTCCCGCACCCGTCATCCACATCGGCGGGGACGAGGCCATCGGGATGCCCCACGAGGACTACAAGTGGTGGATCCGGCAGATGGAGATCATCGTCAACGACAACGGCAAGCGGATGATGGGCTGGAACCCAGCGCTGGAAGGATACGCACCGAATTCCACCTCCATCAACCATTACTGGTCCGACTACACCGGCGGTGGGCCCGCTCTCATCAAGCCTGAGTGGTTCAACCAAGGCCGGGACGTCATCGTGACCCCGGAATACAACGCCTATCTCGACTTCGGGTATGACGGGTCCCCCGGCAGGACGCCGCGGACGGAACTTCTCCAGTCCTACTCGTGGGACCCGGAATGGGTGTACGAAAAGTACCGGTCGGTCTGGGCTCAACCCGCCTACGGCGGGCCGAAGGCGGAGGACGTCCTCGGTATCGAGGCGCCCATCTGGGGCGAGCAGATGCGTGGGCTGGCCACGAACGAGTACATGGTCTTCCCGCGGCTAGCCGGAATCCTCGAAAAGGCCTGGTCCCCCAAAGCGCTCACCCAGGACTACGACGCGTATCGGCAGCGGCTCAGCGTAGCCGGACCCCGGTGGGCGTTCGCGAACGTGAACTACGGCACCATATCCCAGGTCACCTGGAGCACGGCGGCGATGGGGACGGTCGCCCGTTTCGGCGTGGACAAGACCCTGAGCAATGCGCCCCTGGCGCGTATGACCGCCGGCTCGATTCCGCCCGGTAATGTCGCGGCCGTGATCGATTGGGGCGACGGATCCCCGACGGAGCCGGCCGGCATCGCGGGGCGCGATTACGTGGCAAGCCAACGGCAGGGTAGAAGCCTGATGTCGGTCAGCGGGAGCCACACCTATCCGGCGGACCAGGTGTACCACGGAACCGTCACCTACAGTTATCAGGACCAGACCTGGGTCGTGCCGTTCACAGCGACCGGCGTCCCGTCCTGCACGAAGACGATCATCGGGCCCCACTCTGGCCCATTGACCGTCTCCTCGGGTGTCACGTGCCTCGATGACGCGACGATCACCGGACCCGTGACCGTGCGTACAGGTGCCGGGCTTTACGCGTCCGGGTCCGAAGTGCGCGGCCCGCTGACGACGTCCGGGGCCGTCGACGTTCTGCTGTGCGGTACCACAGTGTCCGGGCCGGCCACCCTGACCGGTGGGGCGCGGGTCTGGCTCGGCAACCACAAGGGGAACTGCGCGCCGGCGACGATCAAGGGCCCGGTGACGGTCACCGGCATGACGGGTCAGGTGACGATCGACGGCTCGACGGTTAGTGGCCCGCTCGTCCTGCAGAACAACACGGCGGCGACGATTGTCGCTGGTAACCACATTGGCGGGCCACTGTCGTGCGCGGGGAACTCCCCTGCGCCGAGCAACGCCGGCCAGCCCAATACCGTGTCCGGCCCGAAGTCGGGGCAGTGCGCCGGGCTGTAGACGGACGAAATGACCGGCAAAGGCGTTAAGCCCGGTAGGTGAACGCTGGTCACGGCGGCCCTCCCGCATTCGTGAGATGGGAGGGCCTGTACCGCTTCAAAAGTCGTCGCCGGGTGCTTGACCTGCAGGTCGACCTGAGGTGGCAGTGCGGGCAAGATCGGTTCTTATGTCTCTCCGTCTCCTCTACTTGCTCATGATGCGGTTGTTCGGCTGGCTGGCGCTGCTGGGCCGGAGCGAAGCGATCAAGAATGTCGAGATCATGATGCTCCGTCATGAGGTGGCGGTGCTGCTGCGTCAGGTCGCTCGGCCGAAGCCGGACTGGGCCGATCGGGCGGTGCTGGCCGCGCTAGCGCGGTTCTTGTCGCCCGCCCTGCGTGCTCATCGGCTGGTTACGCCGGACACGCTGCTGGCGTGGCACCGTCGCTTGGTCCGACGCCGGTGAACGTATCCGAACCGGCCCGGTCGTCCTCGGACGAGCAAGGAGATCCGGGATCTGGTGGTACGTCTGGCGCGGGAGAACCCGGCATGGGGATATCGACAGGTATAGGGCGAACTCGTCCGGCTCGGCTACCAGGTCAGTGAAGCGACAGTGCGGCGAATCCTGCGAGCCGGCCAGCCAGGTCCGGCTTCCCGAAACATCGACACCTCGTGGCGAACGTTCCTGCGTACCAGGCGAAAGAGCTGCTGGCCTGCGACTTCTTTCACGTCGACACGATCTCCTTGAAACGCCTGTACATCCTGTTCGTGATGGAGGTGGCGACCAGGCGCGTGCGCATCCTGGGGGTGACCGCGAATCCGACCGGAGCGTGGGCGGTTCAGCAGGCCCGTAACCTGCTCATGGATCTGGGGGAGCGGGCCGACTTGTTCCGCTTCCTCCTTCGGGACCGGGATGCCAACCGATCACGATGAGCGGACCGCCGTTCCGCTGGAGGGGCGGATCAAGCGTCGTAAGGTACTCGGCGGGCTGATCAACGAGTATCACCGAGCCGCGTAGCCGCTCCGGAGGACTCCCAGCTCAAGCCGCATGTGATGGGTTTTGAAGCGGTACAGGGTTGAGCACGATCATCGCCTTGCCTCGATCCGCGCCGCCGATCACGCGGCTCGTGCCTGATTGCCGCGAGCCGCGTGAAAGCGCGACACAAAATCCGAGAATCCAGTTCCCAAAGACCGCTCGCTTGATCTTTAACCTGGGTGGCCTGGGAGGCGATGCAGGTTAAAGATCAAGCGAGGAGCTACCCTGGGCCACCGGGTGCGCGGCTCGGCTTCGCTGCCATGCGAATTCGGCCACTTGGAGGCCGACGAGATCCAGTTTGCGCGCCACGTCAGTGTCCGTGACCTCGCCGTCTGCGGCGAACACCCGATCGCCTGAGTTGATCGCGACGCCGAGCGGGGTGAGCCACCCACGCAAGGCGTGCACGATGGATCTGAGCGCCACTAGCGTGGTCGTCGTGCCCTGCCAGCCGTTCGCGCAGACGATGCAGCCGACAGCACGTCCGTCGAAGTAGGGTCGCTCGTCGTTGCGGAGGTCTTCGACGTAATCGAGGGCGTTCTTCACCATCCCAGAAACGCCTCCGTGATATCCCGGCGAGCCGATGATGATCCCATCGGCCCGACGGAGTGCGTCGACGAGGGCCAGCGCGGCGGCTGTCCGCTCCTGGCGCTCTGGCGCGTAGAGCGGCAACTCAAGATCGCGTGCGGCGAAGAGCGCAGTTCGCGCCCCGTACGCGGCTGCCTGTGCCAGCGCCCGGCGCACCGCCCACTCCGTTGACGATCCCGGACGGGTGGTGCCTCCGAGGCCGACCACAAACGGGCGGCCGTCGCTGCCCATGTCACAGCTCCTTGAGCGTAGGGAGGACTTCCTTGGCGATGAGCCGCATACTGCGCTCGGCGTCGTCGAGTGGCATCCCGCCGTAGGACACGTGCAGGATGATTTCGTCGCAGTTGGTACGGCCGACCATGTCACGGACCTTCGCCACGCACTGGTCCGGTGTTCCCCAGATATGATCGCTCACCAGATAGTTGGCCTCCTCCGTGGTCTGGGACCCCCGCACGCGGGCGGCTCGCTCGGCGTAATGGGAGTAGCTCGCCAGCTTGTCGAAATGGGTGCCGAAGAACTCGTAGTGCCGGTACGCCGAGTCCACGTACCGCCGCATGTAGCGGTCGGCGACTTCGCTGGCCCGCTGCTGGTTCTCGTCGCAATACGCCCAGAGCACAAGCGTCGGCCGGGTGGGCGCGAAACCGTTCTCTGCTCGGATCTTGGCGTACTCGGTGAGCTCCGTCGCATACTCGTCTACCGGCTTGTTCGGGATGACGAGAGCCTTGAGCCCGTTCGCGGCCGCGACCGCCACGGACTGCGGACTCCCCCAGGCACAACACATGTTGTCGACGATGCGCTGCCCGTTCTGCGGGTGTGGGCGAAGCTCGGTCTCCGGGATCTTGAAGATCTGGCCATCGTAGGAGAACCGATCCTTCGTCAGCGCGAGCCGTACGATGTCGAGTGCCTCTTGGAAGCGCGGCCGCGATTCCTCCATGTCGACCCCGTACGCCTGGTACTCCCGACGGCCGATCCCGCGCCCGACGCCGAGCCGCAACGAGCGCTCCTCCCCCATCACCTCCTGCAGGAACGCGATCTGCTCGGCCAGCCGGACCGGCTGGTGCCAGGGCAACACGGTGACCATGGTGCCGAGGTCGATGCGGGAGGTACGGCCGGCCATGTAGGTGAGGAATTGCAGCGGATTGGGCGCCATCTGGTAGGGCGTGACGTGGTGCTCGACCGACCAAAGAGCGTCGTAGCCGAGTTCCTCGGTGAGTTCGGCGATCCGCAGATCGTCCTGCAGGATCTTCGAGTCGGGGATCTCCGGCAGGCCGGGGACGTTCTCACCGCGCTCACGTGCCTCGAAACGGTCCCAGTCGCCGGAGTTGGAGAAGTGCATCCCGATGCCGACACGCATTCGACTACCTCTTTCCTGTCATCCGATCGCCGCGTACACGGCACGAGTGAGGCCAACCGTCCGGGGATCGCCCTCCCCTGCAGGGTTCATCCGCATCTTGTTGGCGACGTAAGCGAAGGCGATCCCGGCCTCGGGGTCCGCCCACGCTGTGGATCCGCCCGCTCCGGGATGGCCGAACGACCGCGGCCCGACGCCAGGGCCGAGCCCTGCCCCAAGGTGCAGCCCGGTCCCGACTCGGGTGGGCACCCCGATGACGAGGTCCGTCTCCTCCGCCTCAAGGGCTGCCGCTCGTTCCACCGTCTCGGGACGCAGCAGGCGCATGCCGTCGACGTCGCCGATCGTGGCGGCGTAGACACGTGCCAACGACCGTGCATCACCTATCCCGTTCGATGAGGGCATCTCAGCGGCGTGCAGATCCCGCCGGTTCCACATGTCGTTGTAGGCGAACAGCCCGGATGGGCCCGACATCACGCGAACCATGAGGGATTCCCCTGTGAAGAAGTCCCTCCCCGGCATCTGGTCGGGCAGCACGACGGCGACCCGTTCCTCCTCTTCTTCGGGGAGGCCGATCCAGAAGTCGAGCCCGAGAGGGGCGGCGATCTCACGTGCGAAGAAGCCGCCGAATCGTTGGCCGGTGATCCGGCGCACGACCTCTCCGAGGATCCAGCCGAAGGTGCGGGCGTGATATCCGACGGCCGTGCCCGGCTCCCATTGGGGTGCCTGCGCGGCGATCGCCTCGATCACGGGGTCCCAGGCGAACACCTCGTGCAAGGTGAGGTCGGCGTCCACGGCCGCGATCCCGGCCCGGTGCGACATCACCCAGCGCACCGGGATGTGTTCCTTGCCGGCGGCACCGAACTCCGGCCAATACTTGGCTACCGGCGTGTCCAGATCGAGCACGCCTCGCTCAGCAAGGAGATGTACGGCGAGCGCGGTCGGCCCCTTGGTGGCCGAGAACATCAGTGCCAGCGTGTTCTCCTGCCATGTCCGTCCTGAGACGGGATCGGCGATTCCGCCCCAGGCGTCGACGACCGGACGGCCGTCCCGGTAGAGGCAGAACGCGGCCCCGACTTCGCCGTGTTCGGTGAAGTTCGTGAGGAACGCATCAGCGACGGCGCCGTACCCGGGCTCGGCTCTCACGACAGGCTCTGTTGCCATCAACCGCTCCGGAACCGCGCGTGGCGAGGCAGGCCAAGGATCCGCTCGGCGATGATGTTGCGATGGATCTCCGTCGTCCCCGCGTAGATCGCGGTGCCCTGGGCGAAGCGGTGCGCCCACTCGATGATCCCATCCTCCAGAGCGCCGTCCTCACCACGGGTGATGAGGGCCTCCGGCCCGACGAGGTCGATCATGTCGGCCGAGTCCCGGATGAGCAGCTCGGACGCCAGTACCCGTCCCATGGGAGAAGGAGTGTTGCGGGCGGCTTCGATGTCGAGCGCCACCTGGGCGAGCCGGACCCGTACAACCGGATCATCGATTACCTGGTTGGAGGCGGCCCAGCGAAGGGTGTGCTCCAGCAGCCGCTCAAGCGTCTCGTAGTAGGTGACGCCCGCGGGATTGATCTCGGCCAGCCCGTGATCGTCATCACGACCGATTCCGTGCTCGGCGCTCAACGGGCCGGACAGCACCGACCAGCCCCCGTTGACCGGGCCGATCCGGTAGTGGTCGGAAACCCGGACGTCGCCGTAGTAGACGACATTGGTCCGCTCTCCGCCGAGCGTGTGGATCGGGCGGACCTCGACGCCCGGCGAGTCCAACGGCACCAGGAACACCGTCAGGCCGTGGTGCTTGGGGGCGTCGGGATCGGTACGCGCCACGAGAAAGCTGTACTGGCAGTTCTGTGCTCCGGTGGTGAACATCTTGGAGCCGCTGATGATCCAGCGGACACCGTCGCGGGTCGCCTTGGTCCTTACGCCCGCGAGGTCGGATCCGGCGTCCGGCTCCGTGTAGCCGAGACAGATGCAGACCTCCCCCCGCGCGACGCGCGGCACGATATCGGCCCTCAGCTCGTCGTCGGCGTACGCCCGCACGGCCGCGATGGACAGCGACGTCGTCCCTTTGGTGATGCTGGGCGCGTGGCGCCGTCGGAGCTCGCTTTCAAGGAGGCGGCAGCGCACAGGATCCAGCCCCGCGCCACCGTCCGCAACCGGCCAGCCGGGGAAGATCCAGCCCTTCGCGCCGAGCGCGCGGTGGAAGGATCTGTTGTGGCCGGCGCCGGTCTCCCACTCCTCGTCGATGACCGCGGGGGTCAGGTGCTCGTCGAGGAACTGTTCGACCTCTCTGAGGAAATCCCGTACATCCTCAGAAAGATCCAGCACGCTGAAGTCCATCGTCAGCTCCTCACCTGGTCTGCCAACAGCCGGCCGATCGCGGAGAGCTCCGCCCGTGGGTCCCCGGCGAGTACGCTCCAGCCCTTCGCCCGGCGGAAATAGAGCTGCAGGTCCGATTCCACGGTGAAGCCGAAGCCTCCTTGGACGTGCGTTCCGACCGTGGCGGCTTTCATGGCCGTCTGCGCGGCGTAGGCGAACGCCATCGGAATGAGCTCGCGTCTTCGGCCCGGCTCGTTCTCCGTGAACCAGGCCGCCTTCCACGTCAGATGGCGCGCGCCGATCACCGCCGTGTAGGTGTCGGCTAGTGCGTGCGATATCGCCTGGAATGCCCCGATCGGGGTATCGAAGGCCTTGCGGTCCTTCACGAAGGCGAGTCCAAGCTGCAGGGCGCCGTCGCCGATGCCCACGAGCGCGGCCGCAGTGAGCAGCTTCCATTCGCGTACGGCCTGGCCGTACAGCTCGCGGGCGCGTGGTCCGGTGGCGAGTACGGTGCCCGGCGACGCTTCCCACCATGCCAGCGGTGCGCTGCCCTGGTTACGGACCTGGGGCAGCGGCTTCTCGGTGGCCGCCAGCACCAGGTCGTCGCCGTTCAGACCCAGCACCGCTGCGGCGACGGAGCCGGCGGGGATCAGCTGTCTGTCCGTCGCCATCGGCCGCAGAGCCAGGGTGGGGAATAGACCGCCGGCCGCTGCGCCCTCGATCCAGGCGCCCGCCTGCTCGGGGGCGCTCCTGCCCAGCAGCCGGAGCGCCACGGTGGCCTCGATCAGCGGGACGGGCGCGAGGTGGCGTCCGTACTGCTCGGCGACGAGAACGAGATCGACCAGGTCGGCGTCGCCGCCACCCAGTTCCATGGGGAGCCCCATGGTGACAGCTCCGGTCTGGGCCATGGATCGCCACAGCTTCTCGTCAAAGCCGTGCGGCTCAGCGTCCCGCACGCGGGAGCTCGGGCATTCGCGGACGAAGAACTCGGTGAAGCTGTCCCGGACCGCACGTTGATCGTCACTCAGGGAGTAATCGTTGCGTCTGACCTCGGCCACGAATCCTCCTTCTAGGCTGCGAGCAGGATCAACTTGAGGT
The DNA here is from genome assembly GCF_014203795.1 of Streptosporangium album. NCBI lineage: Bacteria > Bacillati > Actinomycetota > Actinomycetes > Streptosporangiales > Streptosporangiaceae > Streptosporangium > Streptosporangium album. The sequence continues at coordinate 110,023 of NZ_JACHJU010000007.1, forward strand.
CGCGTCGCGCGGTGATCGTGCACCTCAGGTGATCGCGAACTACATGGCACCTCAAGTGGAATCTGCCATGGAATCTACCAGTCGGTTGGTAGTCTGCCTAGTGGTTCACGCCGCCGGAATCGTCCTGCTCGTCGCTGTCGCCGACGGACAGGACACCGTCGCGGAGTTCACCACTCCGCGATCTTTCCGTTGATGATCGTGAATCGGACGAGGCCGGGCGCCGGATATGCCAGAGCCTGCTCAAGCGATACGTGCAGCACCACGAGGTCGGCGACGGCGCCGGGCCCGATCCTCCTGGCCGGACCGCCGGGATCGTCGGGCGGTGCGAGATAGGCATCGAGGGCATGGGCCGCGGTGAGGCGCTCGCCCGGACCCACCACTCGCCCCGCCGGGGTACGGCGCTGCACGGCGGCGGCGATGATCGCCCATGGGTCGAGGGGGCCGTAGGGGGCGTCGCTGGACAGGGCGAGTGGAATCCCGGCCCGGGTGAGGCCGGCACAGCGGTAGACGTCGGCGCGATCGTGTGGAGGGAGATCGCGGAGGTAGTCGTCGCCGCGATGCGCAATGAACCCAGGCTGGCTGACCACACGGATGCGGTGGTGTGCGAGCACCGGGATGAGCTCGGCCGGAACGAGAGCGGCATGTTCGATGCGGTCGCCGGGGAGGACCCCGGCCTCGTCGAGCGCTGCGAGCAGGATGACCAGCGCCTCCCGGCTCACACAGTGTGCGGCGATCGCGCGTCCGGTCGCGTGCACGGCACGGATCCTGCCGGCGAGCTCATCGGGCGACGGGAGCCCCGAGTCGGCGAGGACGATCTTGTACGGTCCGACGGTCAGTCGTGAGCCGCCATCAGACCTGGCAGGGTTGTGTGCCCGGTCCCCCCTGTTCATGACCTTCTCGCCCCTCGATCGGACCTGTGAGTCATCAGGGAAGCCACCCAGAGGCGCCCCCAGCAGGTGTACGCGCTGGGGGAGCGCTCCGCTGCGCATGGCCGTGGCGATCGCCGCGATGGTGTCGGCGCTGAGATCGGGAGTGGCGTCGGTGACAGTGGTGATGCCGTGCTGGGCGAGAGCGGCGCCGACGGGGGCGAGATCCGGCGGCTCAGCCGGCGGCAGCCGGGCTCGCAGCCAGTTGTCCGCCCGCCACAGGCGCCCGGTGGGGGTGCCGCTGAGATCGCGCTCGACGCCAGGGTGGTCGCCGGAGCCGATGCCGGCCGCGGCTACGGCGGCGGTGTTGAGCATCCAGAGGGCGCCGCTGCGATGCTGGACCCGGACCGGGCGGTGTGGGTGCATGCGGTCAAGAGCGGCGGCGTCGAGGTCTCCGGCAACGGTCTCGATGTATCCGACACCGCGGATCCACCCGTGCTCGTCGGGAGTGGCGGCGGCGAGTGCCTCGGCGAGGCCGTCGCGGTCGGTCACCTCGGGCGGCCCGCAGTTGACGGAGCGGCCCGTCGCGGCGAGGGCGTGCAGGTGGACGTGGTGATCGCAGAGCCCGGGAAGCAGCGCTCCGCCGCGGCATGCGTGCTCCTGCTCTCCGGGACGGCGGACGAGGGCGGCACCGACCTCGGTGATCCGGTTCCCGACCACACGCACATCGGCACGGATACGGCCGTCGAGCTCCACATCGCGCAGCAGCAGCCCGGTCACGGCACCGCGATCCCCAGCTCTCGCAAGACCTCCGCCGTATGCTCCCCGCTCCTGGCCACTCGTCCGGAGTCGGAGACTTCGCGTTGCCGGGGAGAGGCGACGGGAACCAGGCCGGCGGGGGTCTCCACGCTCCACGCGCCATTTCTTCGGCGGGCCGCCAGGGAGCGCGTCCCCGGCGTGCCGGCCGCCGGCCCGACACCGGGCTCCAGCGCCGAGGCGACGACATCGGACATCGAAACGTCCCAGAGCATCCCTGAGCCATCGGCAGGGGCAGTCGCGGCGAGGACCGCCGCTGTCAGCCCGGTGAGTGGGTCGGCGATCGCATCGCCGCAGAACAGCGGGGTACCGTCGGTGTCCCAGGCGACCAGGCCGCTTGCGGCGGCGATGTCGTCACCGAAGCCGACCCGGTCCCTCGCCCGCCCGTACGCGGTGATCGAGACCCAGGTGGCGCCGGCGGCCACGGCGGCATCGGCGTCGAGCCCGAAGCCGGCCAGCGCACGCGGACGGGAAGCCTCGATGACGATGTCGGCCGCGTCGACCAAACGGGCCAGCGCGTGCCGTCCACGAGGATCGCCGGGGTCGAGGACGACCGAACGGTGGCCCGCGTGCAGCAGCCGGTAGAACTCCGCGTTCCCACGGCGGGCACCGTCCGGCCGCTCCGGTGTTTCGACCTTGACGACCCTTGCGCCCGCCAGGCTGAGCAGGTGCGCGCACAGCGGACCGGCCCACAGAGCGCTGAAGTCGACGACCAGCAGGCCTGCCGGCGGACGTGGGGCCATGGGCTTCGGCAAGGGGCAGGGATTGCGGTGCTGCCGCACCGGTCCACCGGCGATACCCAGCAGTCCGGCATACTCGGCGAACTCGGCGCCCGTGTGTTCCCGCAACCAGCGGGTGACTGCGGGCCAAGGGTCGTCCCCGACCTCGGTGCGGGTCAGGGCACCGAGCAGCGCGGGATCATCGGGGCGGGCGCAGGAGACCGCGGCCCAGCCGTCGGCGGTCGGCAGTAGGCGGCAGGAACCGCCTGCGGACACCGCTCCGCGTCGCCGGTGGCCCGTGTAGGCCGCACGTTCCGAGAGCAGTCTGGCGCCGTCCAGCCGGACCGAGGTGAGTTCGGCGAACCGCTCCGACAGTTCCCGAGCTGTGGTGGCGGCGCGGCCCGGCGGTACCAAAGGAGGGCCATCTGCGCGGCCGGTCAGGGTGACAGCGCCGCTGCGGGCCCAGTCCCTGATGGAATCATCGGCCATCACGGCGCCGACTCAGACAATGCCCGACATGAGGGACATGCGATGACACGCTCCGACGATACACTCGCAGCAATGATCATTCCTGTAGCCCGAACGTCGCGCGCACAGGCGGACGATCGCCCGGTACGCCAAGCGAACCGGGCCCGGTGCTCGTCGATCCCGGGAGGTGACGTGATGACACGTCGTCCGGACGGTGGGTGCCCGTGAGTGACGTGCCGCATCTGTCCATCGCCGACGTGGCGGACGGTTCCGCCCACGGCCCGTTGCTCGATCAGGCTGGAGCAGTGCGCGATCCGTTCGTGGCTGTACAACTGGATGACGCTGTCGACCCGGTGACACTGGACCGGGCTGTGAAACGTGCGCGAAGCTGCGATCGACTGTTGGTCGGAGTCGTCGACGGGCCGCTGCCACCGCAGACCGGGGAGTTGGTGAGCGTGCTGGATCTGACCCTCACAGGTCCGGACACTCAGGCCAGGCGCGATTGTGTCACCGTTCCCGATCCGCAGACGCGGCTGGGTCTCCTGTATGCGGCCGTGGTACGCAATCCGCACGCCTCCGTGGTCTTGGGCAGCGTGCTCAGGACGGGGGAAGCGCTGCCGGTGAGTGCCGCGCTGGACCTGGAGTCCTTCGCCTACTCTGCCTTGCTCGGCGGGCCCGAGTTCCACCGCTGGCTCAGCGCCCGCCGTCAGCGACCCGTTCCTCCTGCAGCTGACGATCCCATCACGGTCAAGCGGGAAGAAGACCGCCTGCTGATCACGCTCAACCGTCCTGAGCGACGCAACGCCTACGGCAGAGACGTCCGCGATGCTCTGGTCGAAGCCCTCCGTCTCGCCGTGTTCGACGACACCATAACCATGGTGGTGCTCAACGGTGCCGGGCCGTCCTTCTGCTCCGGCGGCGACCTCGACGAGTTCGGCACCACCCCCGACCTTGTCACGGCTCATCTGGTGCGCACCCGCGCCGGTGCCGGCAGGCTCGTCCACGAGCTCGCCGCCCGGATCGAGGTGCGGGTTCACGGCAGCTGCGTCGGTGCCGGGATCGAGCTTCCCGCCTTCGCCGGAGCCGTGATCGCCGACCCTGGGACCACCTTCCGTCTGCCCGAAGTGAGCATGGGCCTGATACCGGGAGCGGGCGGCACCGTCAGCCTCCCCCGGCGCATAGGTCGCTGGCGCACCCTCGACCTGGCGCTGTCCGGCAAGGCCATCGATGCGGCAACCGCCATGGCCTGGGGACTGATCGACGGGTTGCTACCGCGCGAATGAGCGTTGGGAGCGCGGCGATCCGCGCGAACACGCAGCGGTCATCGCGATGACGCATGAAGCCCTGAGGCGACGGAAGCTTCAAGCCTCTGCTTGATCCGCGCAGGCGAGGAGTGTCGCAGCGAGGCGGCGAGCTTCCTGCGGGGTCAGGTTGATGATGCGGTATCGCCCGCCGACGTGATGGGCGATCTCGACGAACGGATGCCATACCGGGCAGGCCTCCTCCGCCAGGTACTGCACCACGCGGACGTCGACCGACTCGGGCATTCTCGGCTCGTATCGACGGGAGACCCGTAGCGTGTGCGTCTCGCCCTCGTGGAGCAGGATCGCGTTGTCCGTAGAATGATCCAGCATGCACCAGTGAGGGCATCGAACGACCGCCTTGTCTGAGTCCTCCCACGCCAGCGACATATGACGCTCACCTCCTCATATGACAGATCCGCGATCAGCCGCCGGGCATGATCGAAGGGGCCGCGCCGCAAAGCGGCCGGAGATGCAGGAGCCCTGCGGCTGGGCGGCGTGCCGTGTTGTCATTGCTGAAGACTCCTTCTGAGTCGATCGTCGATCGTGACACCCAGGCGATCAGCCAGCGCGGCGATGTCGTCACGTGCGGCGGCCTGCACGGGGACCCCGTTCATGCGCCGGTCACGGGCGAGCTCGGCCTCCTTCTCACCCGGCAGCCAGATACGGTCCACGCCGGGCTGTTTCGGAGCCGTGCGTAGGGTACGCGCGATCTCAACGACCTGCCGGGCGAAGGTGTCGCCGTCCAGGAAGTCGCTCACCCTGATCGCGCCCATGAGCGCGGAGTTGTCCCCCGGCTCGTGCGGCTGCCGTCCGGAAATCTGGGCGTCGAAACGCCAGCCGCCGAGCACACCGGTAAGCAGTGCCACACACAGCGCCAGGCCGTAGCCCTTGTATCCCGCGATCGGAAGCAAGGAACCGCCCGCGAACACCGCCTTCGGGTCGGTAGTCGGCCGGCCTTCCTGGTCCAGGAACGCGTCCGAGGGCAGAGGTTCGTCTCGCTGCGCGGCCAGCAGCGCCCGCCCCCATGTCGATTTGCTCATGGCGGAGTCCCAGACGATCGGGTCCGACGTGCCCGGGAAGGCGAGCGAAAGCGGGTTGTTCCCGATGAGGGGCTGGGCTCCCCCGGTGGGCGCCATCAATGCGAGCACATTGGTCATGGAAAGCCCGATCATGCCCTTTTCGGCGGCCATCATCGAGTAGTAGGCGGCTGCGCCATAGTGGTTGATATTGCGCACGACGACGAGACCCACCCCGGAGTCGGCTGCCTTGCCGATGGCGAGCTCCATCGCCGCGGTGTCGGCGACCGCACCGAGTGCGTTGCCGCCGTCCATCAGCGCCGTCGTCGCAGACTCCCGACAAATGACGATCGTCGGATCGGCTGCCGTCCCGCCGGCCTCGATCCGTTCGACATAGGACCTCAGTCGCATGAGGCCATGGGTTTCGACGCCGCGTTCGTCGGCGGTCACCAACCAGGGCCCCGCAGGGCAGAACGTGTCCAGCGACTTGGCTCGCACCCATTGGCCGTCCTTCCGCTGGAGGTCCCGGGCCGAGACATCGTTCATGCAGGTGTATCCGAAGACGTGGTCCAGCGCTCGCTCCTCGCTGACGTGCCGGGTCGCCGTACCGATCACCACGGCCAGCTCGGCCTCGTAGTCGACCTCTGTCGTCACCGCGCGGTCCCATGTGATGGCGCCGCCGTGCGGCAGCACCGCGGTCGGGAACTTGGCGAACACGGTCGGCGACTCGGGGATCGCGTGGCCACCTTCCGCCGCGTGGTCGGCATAGTTGAGTCCGATCGCCACGATCTTTCCCGGCGCCGGCACCGGAGCCAGCATCTGCAGATCCGCGGTCTCGGCCTTCGGCAGGTCCGGCAGCTGCGCGGCGAGCCGTGCGAGCCCGCCCGCCCCGAGCGCGGCGAGCGCGGTCATCGATGTGGGCAGCCCTGAATCCGCGGGCACCACAGCGACCTGGTCCGATGTGCCGTCGACCGCGATGGCGAGTGTGTCGTGGCCGCGATACCGAACACTGGCGAGTCTCATCTCGGCTCCTTCCACGAGCTTCTTCACGATCGCATTCCAAGACTGGCGTAGTCAACCAACCGACTGTTAGATAAAGGGGCGCGGAAGGAAAGCGTGCAGGGAGGGAGATGAGGTGTCTCTGCGGGACAAGTACTGCATAGTCGGGGTGGGCGAGACCGCCTACACCCGTGGGTCCGGGCGCAGCACTCGCAGCATGGGGGTGGAGGCCATACGCAACGCGATGACCGACGCCGGGCTGGGCGCCGAGGACGTCGACGGAATGCTCTGCTACCAGGTCGGTGATTCGACGCTTTCTCAGACGCTCGCCACCGACCTCGGAATCCGACTGAACTTCTACACCGATACCTATGGCGGGGGTTCCAGCACAGAGACCATCATCGGTCTCGCGATCGGCGCGATAGAAGCCGGGATGTGCCACACGGTCGCCGTCTTCCGCTCGATGAACGGATACTCCGCGCTGCGAATGGGAGGGGCTCCCGCGTCCGGCAATCCGCCCCCCGCCAAGGTGAACGGAAGCGACCTCGACAGCGCCCCTTACGGGGTCAGCAGCCCTGCCCAGCGTTTCCAGTTCACCTTCGCCCGGCACATGTACACCTACGGCACGACGAGCGAGCAACTGGCCAACGTGAAGGCGGTGCACAGCAAGCACGCTTCCAACAATCCGCGGGCGTACTACAGGAAGCGGGTCACGGTCGACGACGTGATGAACTCACGCTGGGTCGTCAAGCCCGCCTGTCACCTGCTGGACTGCTGCATCGAGACCGACAACGCGACGTGCGTCATCGTCACCTCGGCGGACCGGGCCAGGAACCTTCGGCAGCGCCCGGTTCACGTGATGTCGGTTGCCGGACGGGTCAACAAGCCGTTCCAGGACCCCCTGGCGCACTACCAGTGCGACCCGATCACCCGCCAGGCCGGCTACTACGCCGGCCGGGTCGCCTTCCGCAACGCTGGAGTCGAGCCCTCGGACATCCAGCTGACCGGCTGCTACGACGCGTTCACCTTCACCCCCGTGCTCCTGTTCGAGGGGTACGGCTTCTGTAAGGAGGGCGAAGGGGGCGAATACGTTTCCAGCGGCATCATCGAGCTCAGCGGAGCACGGCCGAACAACACGAGTGGCGGCCAGCTCTGTGAGGGCTACACCCACGGCATGAACCTGGTGATCGAGAACGTCCGACAGCTCCGGCATCAGGCCGACGACTTCTGCCCGGGCTGGCGTGAAGGCGTTCACACCCACGACTACGCCGAAGGGGGATGCCGCCAGGTGAAGGACGTGGAAATCGCGATGAACATGGGCTGGGGCACTCCCGCGGTCTCGAGCGCGCTCATCCTCAGGAGGTAGGGACGGTGGCGATTTACAGGGGGCTCGACCTGATGGTGGGGCCGACCGACTCCGAGCACCACGGCTACTTCGAGGCCGCCAGGCAGCACAAGCTCGTCGTCCAGCGCTGTCGGGGCTGCGGATTGCTGCGGGGGACGATCGGGGCGGCTTGTCCGTACTGCTCGGCCCTCGCATGGGAATGGGAGCAGGTCAGCGGAAAAGGTGTGATCTACAGCTACGCGATCGTGGCCCAGGCTGTCCACCCCGCTTTCCGTGACGCTGTGCCGTACCCGCTCGTGCTCGTCGAACTCGACGAGCAACGCGCGGTGCCGTGGCGCGACGGAGCGGAGGGAGAGCTCGTCTCGGTGCGGAAGATCGCCAACCTGGTCCGGGCGGACGACGTCACCCAGCCCGAGGACGAGAAGAACGTCGCCATCGGCATGCGCGTGGAGGTCTGTTTCGTCGATCTCGACGATGACATGGCGCTGCCGCAGTTCCGGCTCACGGGCGAACCACCGGAGCACTCCCCGTGGCGAGCCGACTGACCGGTCCCTGGGATCGCTGATCAGGAACAGCCAGTGGCTGTTCCTGATCAGCTCGCCTCGGCCTCCGACGTCGCGGCGACATGTCGCCGATCTCCGGACGGCCCCTAGCCCGGGGCGGCGAAGCAAGGGGCCGGTGGCGCCGTCAGGGTGTGGCCGCCTCCGCGGCGTCTTTGACGAGAGGCTTCACGGGTGGCGCCGAGCGCCAGTCCGGGACGCCGAACTCGGGCGTCGCCAGGAGGCTCTCCCCTTGCGTCATGACGAGCCAATGCGCGTGATTCAGCTCGTGCAGGGCGAAGCAGGAGTTCAGCGCGTTGTAGAAGCCCATGGTGTCGACCGTCTGGTTGACCGATTCCTTGATCAGTAAGGCGGTCATCGTCGGCAGCTTGGCGATGCGCCGAGCGAAAGCCAGCGCACTGTCGTCGAGCTCGTCGACGGGGAAGACCTTGCTCACCATGCCGAGCTGATGTGCCTCGTGCACGTCGATCGAGTCACCGGTCAGCATGAGCTCCTTGGCTTTCCGCGGCCCGAACTCCCAAGGATGGGCGAAGTACTCCACTCCGCACATGCCGAGCCGGGTACCCACCACATCGGCGAAGCGGACGTTGTCGGCGGCGACGATCAGGTCGCAGGACCACATCAGCATCAGCCCGGCGGCGAAGACCGTACCCTGAACCTGCGCAATGGTGATCTTGCGCAGGTTCCGCCATCTCCGGGTGTTCTCGAAGAAGTGATGCCACTCCTGCAGCATCACCCTCTCGACCCCATCTCGCGTGCCGCCGTTGACCTTCGTGCTCGGATGCTGCTGGGGACCGCCGACCTCGTACTCCGCGCGTGCCTCCGCCGAACCGATGTCGTGTCCCGACGAGAACAGCGGACCCACGCCGCCGAGGATGACGACGCGCACGTTGTCATCCGCCTCGGCCCGCAGGAACGCGTCGTTCAGCTCGACCAGCAGCCCGCGACTCTGCGCGTTCCGGGTGTCCGGCCGGTTGAGCATGATCCGGACTATCGTTCCGCCGTCCAGCTCTTCGTACTTGACGAACCTGTGCTCTGTCACGCGAACCTCGTTTCCTGCTCGTGCACCAACTCCGCGCGCAGCTCACGCCGGAGCAGCTTGCCTGTGTCCGTGTACGGCAGGGCCGTACGGAATGTCACGTGCTCAGGAGTGCGGGACGAGCGCAGCCGCTCACGCACCCACAGTCGGAGTTCCTCCTCGGTGGCGCCCGTTCCCGCGCGCAAGACGACAGCCGCCACGACGCGTTCGCCCCATTCGGTGTCCGGCAGCCCCACCACGGCCGCGTCCAGGACCGCCGGATGTGCGCGCAGTGTGTCCTCGATCTCGCCCGGCGACATGTTCTCGCCACCACGGACGATCACGTCGTCCAGCCGTCCTTCTACGAACAGGTAGCCGGCCTCGTCAAGGCAGCCCTCATCCTTGGTCGGAAACCAGCCGTGGTCACGCACCGCCCGCCGGTCGAGATACTCACCCGCGACCTGTGGGCCGCGCACCCAGATCTCCCCGCGGGCGCCCGCTGGGAGCGGCTTCCCGGCGGCGTCACAGATCTCCAGCTCCACCGATGGGACGGGCCGCCCCACGGAACCCAGACGCCGCCGTACGGCGGGGTCCTCGCTCGCCCAGGCCGTTCGGTGGTCATCCGGTCCGAGCATGGCGATGGTGGAGCTCGTCTCGGTCAGCCCGTACGCGTTGACGAAGTCCACGTGCGGCAGCAGTTCCATCGCACGTTCGATCACCGGCGCGGGCATCCGCCCTCCGCCGTAGGACAGCGAACGCAGGGCGGGAAGGGTGTCCCGTCCCAGCTCATCCAAGATCCGTCCCAGCATGGTGGGGACGACCATGGCGTGGGTGACCTGCTCGGCACGAGCCACGCGAACCCACTCCCGCGCGTCGAACGCGGGCAGTTGCACGACTCGCCGTCCCGCGTACACCGAGCTCAGCAAGGCCGTGATGCCCGCGATGTGGTAGGGCGGGACGCTGACCAGAGTCGCCTCGTCCGAGTCCGCCCCCATGAACTCCACGGTGGAGACCACGTAGGACACGAGATGCCGATGCCGCAGCACCGCGGCCTTGGGTTCGCCGGTGGTGCCGCTGGTGAAGAGCAGCACCGCGACGTCGTCAGGATCACCGCCCCAGTCGCGGGTCGCCGACACGCTCTCGTCGCCCGCCACCGCCAGGAACTCCGCACGTGGGACGACCTCGACCCCCGGGATGCCGCTCAGCCTGTCGACAGCTGACGTGTCGGTGACCGCCACGGCCGGGATGGTACGGCCGGCGAGCGCCCGCAGCCTGTCATCGGCCAGCCGATAGTTGAGGGGAACGAACGGCACTCCGGCGAGCGCCGCGCCGAACAGCAGGAGGGGAACGGCCTCGGAGTTCACTCCCACCAGGTCGGCCCGCCTCGCTCCGCGTGCTGCGAGCCAGGCGCTCACCCGCTGGGCCTTTTCGTACAGCTGCGTGTACGAGAGCGCATTGTGCTTCGGTCCGACCGCCGCTCGGCCGTGGAGACCGTCGGCGGCCATCTGGAGGATCAGCGCAAGGTTCATCGCTCAACCTTCATCGCTCAGTCAGACGAGGGCAGGGGCTTGGCGTCCTTCACGGTCAGCGGTTCCGTGGAGACGGAAAGTGTGCCCTTGCCCGGTTTCGTGCAGAGCAGCTCAAGCCCGCATGTCAGGTCGACGTACCGTTTGCCGAGCGCGGTCCCACCCGCGAACTCCGGATCCAGAGCCGCGCCGAGCGATGGGGCATCGTCCATTCCGATCATTGGATGGCCCCCACACCTGAGATCGACGTCTTCGGCGATGGGGCGGACAACGATGACCTCGGTGTCGCAGACAACGCTCCTGAAGCGTGCTCCGATCTTCGGATTCACCGCATCCTCCTCTCCTCTCAACAACCAACCGACTGTTAGATACAGTAGGTTCGGGCAACCGAATCCGCCAGAGCGGGAGCAGGCAATTGTTCAAGATCGGCAAGTTCTTCCACGCGATCCATGTCGTCGCCGACCTCGACCGTGCCGACATCTGGTATGACCAGATCTTCGGAGGAAGGCGGTTCTACAGAGGGCACCTGCCCGTCGAGAAGCGGGACGCGTCACTTCTCGTCATCGCGGACTTCTGCGTGGAGCCCATGATGTCGAGCCGGGTGCCGGGAGCCGAGCGGACTCCGGTCGGGCGTTTCTACTCCCGCTTCGGTCAGCGTCTTCACTCGCTCGCCTGGTACGTCACCGATCTGCCCAGCCTGTACGAACGGCTCCGCTCCGCCGGCATCCGCGTGACGGGACCCGGCGGCACCGACATGGAGACAGGCGATTTCCCCGGATCGCTCTACACCCACCCCAGAGACAGCCACTCCCTCATCGAGTTCGTGGACATGGCATCGCTGAACGGCGCCCTCAGGGACCCTCGGTTGGACCCGGCATACTCCCCTGCGTACTGGCGTGACGAACATCCCCTCGGCATCGAACGGGTCTCCCACATGACCGTGGTCGTACGGGATCTGCACCGTGCGACCTCGTTCTACGCCGGCACACTCGACGGTGACGTGGTCGGACACAGCGACCGCACCCCTGCCGGAACGCGCAGCGTCTACGTCGCCGTGGGCGAGGACTCGATCATCGAACTGGCCCGGCCGCACTCCGACGACAGCCTGGCCGGCCGAGACCTCGCCGAGAACGGAGAGATCATGCACTCCGTGACCTTCAAGGTCCGCGATCTCGCGGCCGCCGAGCAGCACCTCGCGGCCAACGGCGTACGCATCGCCGAACGCCAGGGCGACGATGTCGTCCTCCATCCCGACGACTGCTTCGGGGCGGTACTCCGCCTCACCCAGGGGCAGACGCCGGGCGAGACAGACCGACCACGCCCATGATCATCGGCAGACTCCTGAGTCGTCTGGGGATCCGACCCGGCCGGCGAAGCCGGGCCCTGCCGGCAGCCGCCCCCTCCGGCGACCTCCTCGCGGACATCGGTGACCTCCCGGCCCTGACGGCGAACGGAACCCCGGCCATCGTCGAGGTACGCACCGGAGTGCTGGTCGTGGTGAACCGCCGAGGAGAGGTTTTCGCCGTGGACGCCCGCTGCCCGCACCTTGGCGCCCCCCTGACCAACGCGATCGTGAAGCGTTCCACCATTACCTGTCCCTCGCACTGGTGTCGCTTCGACCTTCGTACCGGCGTGTCCCTTCCGCGTCCGTCGAGCAGGCTGCGCTGCCCGCCTTTGCGCACCTTCGCCGTCCGTGTGGTCGGAGACCGCGTCCTGGTACACGACGAACCCGCCTGACGTTCGACGCCTCTATTCCACGAGCGCCGCCCGCACCATGCGACGTGGTCCCGATGCCGTCACCGTAACGGCCGGAAGAAATCGCGAATGCTCGCCGCCACCAACTCGGGCTCCTCCCATGACGCGAAATGCCCGCCAGATGACAAATCCACCCAATGGTGGATGTCATGGGTTCGCCCGATCATCTCGCGGGTCGCTCTGCGCGGAGGATTGCCGGGAATCGCGCGCGGCATGGCCACCCCCGTGGGCACCCGCAGCCGGGTCCCCGGCGGGATAGGCGGATCGGCCCGCACCCGCTCGTAATACACGCGTATCGACGAGCCGATGCTGCCCGTGACCCAGTACAGAGTGGCGCTCGTCAACAGGTCGTCTTTGCTGTAACGACGCTCGACATCCTCGTCGCAGTCGCTCCAGGATCGGTACTTCTCCACGAGCCAGGACAGCAAGCCGACGGGCGAGTCGTTCAGCGCGTGCGCCAGACTCTGCGGCTTGGTGCGGTGCAGCGCCCCGTAGGCTCCCTCCTCCGCGTTCCACTCCCGCGCGTACGCGAGAAACGCCTCCTCTGCCTCGGTACGCGGTGAACCGGCGGACAAGGGCAGAGTCAGCGCCGGGTCGTGGGTATGCAACCCGACCACGGCCTCGGGGTCGGCCAGCGCGATCCTGCCGTTCACGTACGCACCGAGCCCCGTCCCATGCAGACCGTACCGGCGATATCCGAGACCCTCGGTGACCACCCGCCGGACCGTCGCGGCCATGCGAGCGTAGCCGTACCCGCGCGAGCGGGGGGCGTCGGAGAAGCCGAACCCCGGCAGGGAGGGCACGACCACATGGAAGGCGTCCGCCTGGTCGGCGCCATGCGCCCCCGGGTCGGCCAGGAGCGGGATCAGCCGGGTCATCTCCAGGTAGCCGCTCGGCCAGCCGTGCACGAGCACGATCGGCAGCGGGTCCGGCCCCTCGCCACGCTGGACAACCAGGTGGACGTCGAGCCCGTCCACCTCCACCCGGACGTTGGGCAACTCGTTCAGCCGCCGTTCGACCTTCCGCCAGTCGAAGCGTGTCCGCCAGTAGGTGACCAACTCCGCGAGGTACTCGCCGTTGGTTCCGTAGTCCCATCCGGCGCCGGGCAACTCCGCGGCCGGTCGCGCCCGCTCGAGCCGCCACCGCAGGTCGTCGAGGACATCGTGAGCGACGTCGATCCTGAACGGGCGTACTTCCATGATCACTCCCGAGGCAGGGGTCAGAAGTTGAGCGCCAGGCCGCGCTCCGGCCAGGGACAGGAGATGAGCCTGCCGGTCTCGGCGAGCGTGATGTACGCGGTCGAGTCGTCCGGACCACCGAAGCAGAGGTTGGTCACCAGGCGGTCCTCCAGCCCCGAAGGCATCCGGAACTGGGTCACAACCGACCCGTCAGGGGAGACCACGGTGATGCACCCCTGAACCAGGGTGGCAACGCAGATGTTGCCCGCTCCGTCGACAGCGAGCGAGTCGAAGCCCGCCATCCCCGGCAGCCCGAAGATCACGTTGGACGGGTCCCGGGGCGGCACGTCGTCGAGGCGTCCCGGGCCGGTCACAGTGCGGGCGAGCAGTCGCGCGGTCACGGTCTCGGCGTAGTACAGACGCCCTCCACCGGGGGCCAGCCCGATCCCGTTCGGAGACTCGGCAGGATGGATCACCTCGTTGATCTGACCGTCTGCCGAGACGTAGTACACAGATCCGAGATCCCGTAGTCGGCCCTTGAACTTCCCGGTGTCGGTGAACCAGAAGCCTCCGGCGGAGTCGAACACAATGTCGTTGGGCCCCGACAACGGGTGGCCATCACACTGGGTGTAGAGAACTTCGGTCTTTCCGGTGGTGAGATTGACGCGTTCGACCCGGCCGCCCTGGTAGACGTCGGGCCAGCGACCACCGTTGTTGCACAGGTAGACCCAGCCGTCAGGGCCGATGGCAGCCCCGTTGGGACCGCCGCCCGGGCTGGCCACGACTTCTTTGGCCCCGTCCTGCCGGACCCGGGTCAGGCGCCCGCCGGCTATCTCGGTCACCAGCACGCTTCCGTCGTCCAGAACGATCGGGCCCTCCGGAAACTCAAGCCCTTCCGCGAGCACGCTGACACCGGACAGTTCCCGTACCGTGATCTCGACGGATCGGGTGGCGACACGCGGATGGCAGGCGGTCATGCTGTGGGCTCGATACGTGCGTGCACCGGCTTGTCGGCGCTCATGAGCGCGCGCACCGCGCGGTCGGCGTCCGCCAACGGATAGGAGTGGCTGGCGAAGTCCTCGAACGGCCAGCGTCCCGACTCGATCAAGGCGATGGCCTGCTCCATGGACCGCAGGCTCCGGGACACCGCACCCCTGATGGTCAACTGCTTGGCGCAGATCAGGTCGACGGGAACCGGCGCCAATCCCTTCGAGCCCTTCAGACCGGCCAGGACGACCGTGCCCTTCCTGGCAGCCAGGCGTATCGCGTCGGTGACCGAGGACAGCGACCCCGGGGTGCAGTCGATCACGATGTCCGGGGGCTGACCCAGCGCTTCCACGACCGCCTCGGTCACCGGCCTGTCCGACACGTCCAGCGCATGGTCCGCACCGAGTCGCAACGCCAGGTCGAGACGCTCGCGGTCGGAGGCGAGTCCTGTTACGGCGATCGGGCCCGCGCCGGCAGCGCCCGCGGCGATGACCGATGCGAGGCCCCGCGGTCCGGGGCCGAGGATGGCGACGGACATTCCGTAGCGAGCGCCACCCAGGTCAAGGGCCCAGTCCACGCCGTTCGCCATGACGTTGAAGAGGGATGCGGCAGCCACGCTCACCGTGGAGGACATCGGAACGACAATCGCCTCGGGCGCGAGGTAGAGGTGGGTGGAGAAGCCACCCCACAGGCCCGGGGCCACGTCGGGACTGCGAAGCCGTAGATCGTGCTGTCGGCGAACTCCGGAGCCGAGCACCCCCGAAGCCCGGAGCGGCAGGCCCGGCACCGGCCACAGGTCAGCGTGGAGTGAACCGCGACGCGGTCGCCCTCCGACACCCCCCACCGCGCCTTGGCCGCCCGCCCGATGGCCATGACGCGACCGAGGGGCTCATGACCGGGGACGAGTGGCAGGCCGGCCCCGGACTCGCCCCCGAACACCTCGACATCGGTGCCGCAGACGCCGCACGCCTCCACCTCCAGGAGCGCGTCGTCCTCTCCTATGCGCGGAAGCGGAGCCTCCCGGAGTTCATATCGCTCGGGCGCGGTCTGCACGACAAATCTCGCGGTTGTCATGAGAATTCCCCTCGAGACGGTGAGGTTTTTACCTATAATTCCGCGTTCGGTTCGGCGAGGGACGCGCCGTTACGGTCCCGGAAATCGGGTCCGCCGATTCCCCGGATCACGAATGTCGCGTACCATTCGGCAAGCTCCCCGTAGGAGAGGTCACCAGATGGCTTGAACCACTTGGGAGTCGAGTTCATCAGTTCGAACAACGAACTGGTGACCACACTCGGGTTCGTCGCGGGGTCGAAGGCGCCCTCCCTGATCCCCTGTTCGATGATCCCCTTCACGAAGTCACTGAATTTGTCGCGTTCGGCGACGACCTCCTTGTAGCGCTTTCCGCTGAGCTGGGAGAACTCGTTCTCCGCGACTCTGGACCAGAGCCTCTGAGCTCTGCTGAATCCCATCCAACGCCGAATGAAGCTGCGCAGGCGCTCGGGGGCACTTCTCGCCCCGGCACTGGCCTCCTCGACCAGGACCGGCATCTGCACATCGAGAGCACGCCGCACCAATTCAAAGAGCAGATCCTCTTTGTTCTTGATGTAGTGGTACATGCTTCCCTTCAGGATACCGACAGCCGACGCGATATCCTGAAGACTGGTCGCAGCGTACCCTTTCTGAGAAAATATCTTGGCGGCTGCCGTGACAATCTCTTCCCAGCGCTCCTCGCCGTTGGCACGCGGCTTGGTGGCGACACCAGACGTTCGCCGTTGCGTCACTTGATAACCAGCTTTCCTTGCATTGTTGACGTTTTGGATTTCACGTGGGGACCGTCAGTTCAACGTCTCACCCGCGTTCACATCGATGGTCTGGCCGGTAATCCCCGCGGACAGATCGGAGGCGAGGAAGACGACCGTGCCCGCACACTGCTCATCAGTGACCAGGCTGGGCAACGCGACATCGGCTACCATGCGTTGGCGCTCCGTCTCAGCAGACGTGCCCCGTTCCACCGCCAGGCGATCCAGATATTTCCGCAGAGACGGCCCCCACATCCGCCCGGGGACGACCGTGTTGACTCGTATTCCATAGGGTCCCACCTCCTTCGCCAGAACGCGCGAGGCCGTGAGCAACGCCGCCTTTGAACTGGCGTAGGGACCGCGACCGGCGAAAACCCGGCGGACGATTTGCGAGCCGATGAAGACCACCGTCCCGCCGCCGCTGCGCCGGAGCGCGGGAATGGCCGCCTTGGTCAGCCCGAGTGCCCCGAAAAAGTTTACCTCGAACGACTGACGCCACTCGTCGAGATCCTCATTTTCAAGGGTTAGCCCGTGCGGAGCCACGGCAAAGGCATTGTTTACCACACAGTCGAGCCCGCCGAACTCCTCTTCGACCGCCTGGACGACGGCATGGCACTGCTCGTCGGAGGTCACGTCGCAAACCCGGAAAGAGGCTTTACCGGAGGCCGTGCGCAACTCCGCGGTCGCCTCCTCCAGGTAATCGCGTGATCGGGCGCCGAGCATCACCGATGCGCCCGCCGCGCATGCCGCACCCGCGATTTGTCTCCCGAGGCCCGGCCCCACGCCCGAGACGAGGACGGTCTTGCCGGTCAGCAGGCTCGTCGCGCTCACGCGATCGCCCCGCACTCCTTGTACTGACCGATCTCCTCCCAGGAGTAGCCCAGCTCGATCAGCACCTCCTCCGTGTGCGCCGCCGCCTCGGGAGCGCTCCGCAGATCCGGCAGCTCACCGTCGAACTGGACCGGCGCACGCACGAGCGTCACGTCCTGCCCGGACGGATGCTTGACGTCGGCGATGTAGCCGTTCGCCACCACCTGCGGATCTTCCAGCACCTCGGGCAGCGTGAGCATCGCCTCCCACGGCCCCTTCAGCGGCGCGAGTCGTTCCCGCCATTCCGCCAGCGTGGCCGAGGCGAAGGTGACAGCGAGCTCCCGCACGCATTCGGCCGCGTGGGCCGTACGGCCGGCCGCGTCCCCGAATCGGGAATCGGACAGCAGGTCCTCCCGCCCGATGTGCCGGCACAACGGTGCCCACCACCGGTCGGACTCCAGCATGAGGAGGGCGATCCAGCGGCCGTCGGCGGTTCGGTAGTAATGCCCGATGGGATTGGTGACTTTGATCTCTTTGCGGCTGAAGTCCCCGCCGATCGCCTTGGAATACACGACATCGCTGGAGTTCACCCACAGGGCGGTGCCGAGGAGGGACACGTCGACCACGGTAGGAGTGCCCGTGCGCTCCCGGCGGTACAGCGCCGCGGCCACACCGAAGGCGATGTTCATGGCACCGGTCTTGTCGCCGAAGCCGGGCCGCTGCCGTACCGGGTGATCCCATGCCGGGTCGGTGAGAGCGTGGGCGATGCCGCCACGCGCCCAGAAGGCGCTCATGTCGTATCCCGGCTTTCCGGCATCCGGCCCGCTACGCCCCACGGCGTCCGCTCGTACGTAGATGATGTCGGGGTTCACCTCTCGGATGTGACCCACGTCGATGCCGAGTTTGGCCCGGTTGTCAGGCAGAAAGCTCGTCATGAAGACATCAGACTGTTCGGCCAGCCGGTAGAGCAGGGCGAGGCCTTCGGGAGTGGATATATCCAGGCCGACACTGCGTTTTCCGCGGTTGGTCTGTTCCATCGTGACGCTGACTCCGTTGAGGCTCGGCGCCACTCCGCCGGTGGCCAACCCACGCTGGGGGTCACCGCGGACCGGATGCTCGATCTTGATCACGTCGGCGCCGAAGTCCGCGAGCACGGCAGCTGCCGCCGGAACGAGTGTCCAGGTCGCCACTTCCAGCACGCGAAGCCCGTTGAACATCTCCACTCCCTTGCACATCAAGGTAGAGCCCTGGTCAGCGAGGTGTCGCTGCCAACTTTCTCAACCAACCGGTGGTTTGGCAAACTGCGACTGCAGAACGTGCTTCATGACTTTTCCTGACGCGGTTCTGGGCATCTCGTGCACGTGCCGCCAGACTTGCGGGATCTTTTGCGGTGCAAGCCCCGTGGACTTCAGAAAGGCCGCCAGATCCTCGAAGCCGACCTCGATCTCCGGCCGGAAAAGCACGAACGCCGCCGGCTGTTCGCCCAGCCGGTCATGTGGCGCCGAGACCACCGCCGCCTCCGCCACCGCCGGGTGCCGCACGAGCACGTCCTCGATCTCCCTGGCGGAGATCTTCTCGCCACCTCGGTTGATGATCTCCTTCACCCGTCCCGTCACTGTGGCGGAGTAGCGGACCTCGCCGTCCCCTACGTCATGGCGTTGGAGACGGCCCAGGTCTCCCGTCCGGAACCAGCCCGCCTCGTCGAATCCCTCGCGGGTATGTTCTGGGTCGATGTATCCGAGCGCCATCTGCGGACCCCGGATCCAGAACTCCCCCGCCTCGCCGACGGCGACGTCCTCTCCTGACATTCCGACGACGCGTACCTCACATCCGGCGGCGACCCAGCCATCCGTCGCCAGCCTGATCTCCGGAGGATCCAGCCGCGGACTGCTTCCCGTAACCCCGGGGCACTCCGTCATCCCGAACGATCGGGCGGGAATCAACCCTCGAGCCTCCGCCGCCTCAGCGAGCGAGGTAGGGATCGAGGAGCCGCCACAGGGGTAGCCGCCTGGCAACGCGAGCCGGTCCATTCCCCGGCCGTCGAGCGCGTCGAGGAGCTCCTGGATGAACACCGCGGCGCCCGCCGACGACGTCACCGCGTACCTGGCGATGTCATCGATGGCCTGCTCGGCGTCCCAGCGATCGCGCAGCACGATGGAGGACCCGGTGAACAAAGGAACAGCGATCGCCGACAGCATGCCGGTGGCGTGTGCCACCGGGGCGGGCATGTACGAGCGATCGGTCCAGCCGGTCGGCATCATGCGCGACGACCGCAGCGGCGAGGCGATGAAACTACGCACGCTGTGCACGACCCCCTTGGCCCCCGAGGTGGTTCCCGAGGTGAACCCCACCAGGGCGGGCTCGTCCGGATCCCGTCCGTCCGCAAGGTGGCCTCTGCCCGCCATCGCATCACCGAACGGCGTCCAGCCGGTGGCCCTGCCGCGGAGTACCACCCGCACAGCCGGCTGCCACCCGGACGCTCGGCAGGCCTCCTCTATCATCTCGGTGTGCCGACGCCCCCGAAACTCCTCCGGCGCCACTACACAAGCCGGGCGCACCGCGGCGAGCACTGCCCGTAACTCGTGCTCCCGATAGATAGGCACGACGGGGCTGCTGATCGCCCCCGCCGCCCATATCCCATACGCGACCACGAGCGATTCCCACCAGTTCGGGACCTGCCAGGTCACGACGTCACCGGGCCCGACGCCTCGTGACGACAGGAACCCCGCGAAGCGAGCCGCGGCATCGATCAGTTCCCGCCACGTCAAGGTGACCTCACCGTCGAATACTGCGGGCAAGGCACCGAACTCGCGCTTGTTCCGCCGCATCAACGGGGCGATCAGCGCCGGTGACTGATACCCGTTCCGGTCGTAGAAGGACGTGAGCTTCCCTTGTTCCGGCGCCGGCGCGAATTCGAACGATCCCATCGAAGCCTCCCAGAGCAGATCCTCACGACGCCGGGTGAGCGTCGTCCTCGTGGACACCGATCATCAGGCGGGCCAGCCTGACCGGGTCGGCGAACTCCGTCGCCGCGCCCGCTCCGGCGGTCTCCCCTTCACGCAGGACGAAGACCTCGTCGACGACGGCGAGGGCTCGTGCGGCCATCTGCTCCACGATCACGAGCCCCACCGAACCCTTGAGCTGTCGAAATGTGTCATAGATGCGATCGGCGACGGCCGGCGCGAGGCCCAGCGACGGCTCATCGAGCAACAGGACCTCTGGGGACGCCACCAGGGCTCGCCCGACCGCCAGCATCTGCTGTTCGCCGCCTGACAGCGCCCAGGCGGCTCGGCCCCGCATCCTGGCGAGCGCCGGAAGCAGGTCATAGACATCGGAGATGGAGAATCGCCGCTCGCGGCCCCGTCCGGCCACCATGCCGACGTGCAGGTTCTCCTCGACGCTGAGGCTGCCGAAGACCCGCCGCCCCTCGGGCACCTGGATGACCCCGGTGCGGGCGATCTCCCTGGGCGACCGGCCGGAGAGTTTCCGGCCGTTGAGCAGCACCGCGCCTCCATGCGGGACGAGCCCCGAAATCGCCCGCAGCGTCGAGGTCTTTCCCGCACCGTTCGGGCCCAGGATCGCGACGGCACCCGCCGACGGCACTCTCAGGCTCAGCTCGTTGACGGCCCGGACCGGGCCGTAGGACACCGAAAGTTTCTCAAGCTCCAGCATCGCTCAGGTCTCCGATGTAAGCCGCGCGTACACGATCATGACGCCAGACATCACGGGGAGCACCCTGATGAATCGTGACGCCCTCCTCCAGAACCACCAGCTGGTCACAGACCTCGTTGAGCAGCCCGATCCGGTGTTCGATCAGCAACACCGCGACACCCGTGTCGGTGAGTTCGCGGATAAGGCGGCACAGAGCCTCCGTCTCGACGTCGTTCAGCCCTGCGCTCGGCTCGTCCAGCAGCAACACCCGAGGCTCGCCGACAAGCACACGGGCCAGCTCTACGAGCCTTCGCTGTCCGTACGGCATCGCCGACCCGCGCACGGGCGCCGCGGAATCGCCACCGACCCGGCCCAGGGCGGCCATCGCGTCCCGCCGCCGATCCCGCTCGGCCCTCGCCGACCTGAATCTGCTCAGGAGAGCGCCGGTAACCATACGCCCTGTCATGACGTGATGGCCGGCGCAGGCGTTTTCCAGCCCGGTGAGCTCATCGTGCACGCGGGGTGTCTGGTAGGTACGGCGGAGCCCGAGACGGGCTGCGCGGCCAGGCCGGGACAACGGCAGCGGCCGGTCGTCGACACGCACATCCCCCCTCGCATCGACGACCCCGGTCACCGCGTTCACCAGGGTGGACTTGCCGGATCCGTTCGGACCGGTCAGACCCACGCACACCCCGGAAGGAACGTTCAACGCGACGCCCTTCAGCGCGTAGACCCCGCCGAAGTGGACACTGAGGTCGCGCACCTGGAGACCACTCATCGAGCCACCTCCCCACCACCGAAGCGTGGTCGCAGCCACGCCTTGAGCCGATCCCACAGCCCGAGGACTCCCTCGGGCAATGCCACCAGGACGACAAGCATCAGCAGGCCGTACACCACACCCGACCACGTGCTGGCCCCGCGCAGGAGCTCAGGGAGAAGGGTGATCACGGCCGCACCGATCACGGGGCCGATGACGCGGCCCGCTCCACCGAGGACGACCATGATCAGCACCTGAAGCGCGACCGAGACGTCGAACGACGCGACGGAGATGAACTTGTTGGTGTCGGCGAGCAGGACACCCGCCAGCCCGGTGAAGGCCGCGTGGACGGTATAGGACTCCAGCTCCAGCCGGCGTACTGCGATGCCGTCGTTCTGTGCGATCTGCCGCAGGTCACGCACCATGAGCAGATCGCGTGCCCAGGCCGAGCGATACAGCAGTCCGCCAACCGTCACCGCCACCGCCGACAGAACCCAGGCCACCAGGAAGACCCCGGCGTAGTCGGTCTCGTCGACCAGTCCGAAGGTGAGCACAGGCACCGGGCCGATGCCGGACGCACCCCCGGACAGTGCCGGCCAGTTCACCAGGACGATCGTCAGGAGCGCTCCGATCGCCAGGGACGCGATCGCGAAGTAGAGACGGTTGAGCCGTACCGTCGCAAGACGCACGACGTAGCCGAGCAGGGCGGTCACCGCCACCGCTGCCACCATCGCGAGTTCGGCGGGCATTCGGCCGGCGAACCACGCGTAGGTGAAGCCGCCGACCGCGTAGAAACCGAATGTGGCGAAGCTGAACTGGCCACACTGGGAGTACACGATGGCGAAGCCGACAGCGAGCACGACGTTGATCGCACCGAGTGATGCGATGCTCACGACATATCCGTCGCCGCCGTATGCGATGAGGATGCCGAGCAGCAGATAAAGAACGATGCCGGGAGCGAGCCCGTGTCCCGTGCCGCTTCCCGTCCACGGCAGCCAGGGCGTCTTGCGCCGGCCCCGGCCCGGCTCGTCACTGATCACGGGCCGGCCGGCCTTGGTCGTGGCCATCACCGATCCGCCTCCTTTCTGGGGCGTTGTGCGGCTTGCGTTCGATCATGCGCCATCCGGCTTCAGTACCGTTCGGCCATGGTCGGCCGCGCCAGCCCGGTCGGGCGGATCAGCAGGAGCACGAGCATGATCAGATAGGGATAGGCGTTGGTCAGCGAACTCGATACGTAGCCGGTCAGCAGCTGCTGGGCCACGCCGAGCACGACTGCCGCGACGGCGACACCGCCCATGCTGTCGAACCCGCCGATGGTGACGGCGGCGAACACGTACAGCACGATGCTGAACCCGAGGAACGGGCTCAGCGCGAGGGCGGGCGCCAGCAGCACGCCGCCGAGTGCGGCCAGTGCTCCGGAGAGTCCGAATGTGAGGAAGTTCAGCACGGTGGCCGACACCCCGTACATGACCGCGACCTCCCGGTCCGCCGCCAAGGCCCGTACCATCCGGCCGATCTGGGTGTACTGGAAGATGGCATAGAGCACGCCGAAGACCAGTGCGGTGATGGCGATCGTCCACAGCGACAGCACGGGCAAGAGCGCGCCGAAGACGCTCACGGACCCACTCCCGAACGCCGACGGCACCGACTGCGGGTCGGAGCCCCGCCACACGGTGAGACCGGCCTCGATCGCGAGCGCGATTCCGAAGGTCGCGACCGCCACAGTGAGCCGGGGCTTGTTCCGCAATGGCACGAACACAATGCGTTCGATCGCCCCACCGACCAGGAACAGGACGACGATCGCGAGGATCACGGCCACCAACGGCGCGACGTACGCCGTGAGCACGAGATACACATAGGCGCCGAGGGTGAGCAGATCACCCTGTGCGAAGTTGACGGCCCCCGACGCCTTGTGGACCAGAACGATGCCGGAGGCCACGAGCGCGTAGACGGCGCCGCTGGACAACCCGGCCAGGAGGAGGGCGAGGAAGCGTTCCATCTCAGTACGCGCCTGTGAGACCGGAGATGACGCCGCCGAAGGTCTCCTCGCCGCCGTCCAGCTTAACGATCTTGTATTCGTGGATGTAGTTCTGGTCGGGGTCGGCGGACGCCTCGCCGCACACACCCTTGTACCCCTTGATCGCGCCCAGCCCCGCTCGGAGCTTGTCCGGATCGAGGCTGCCGGCGTTCTTGACACCCTCGGCGATGAGCTTCACCGCGTCGTAGTAGTAGCCGTTGATGGACGACCCGGGGTACGTGGCGGTGAACTTGTCGACGAAGGCCTTGGCGACCGGGTCGACGTTCTGTGTCACGGTCGGAGCGCACGCCATCAGGACGCTGGTGTTGGTGAGGTCCTGGCCGGAGACCAGGCGTCCTCGAACGATTGCTTCGGCCCCCTGGTCGAACACTATCGGAACCATGATCCCGTTGGCCCGCATCTGCTTCACCAGCAGGGCCAGCGGCTGCGGATAGCCCAGAGCCACCACTGCGTCCGCGCCGCGGGTCGCCAGTGCCGAGTTTGTGAGATCGGTGGCATCAGGAGCGTAGGAGACCACGTCGCGAACGGTGACCCCCTTCGCCTCAAGGTCCTTGACGACGAAGTCCTTCACGTGTGTGGAGGTGTCGTCCGTGGAATGGGTCACGACCACGTTCTTGGCCTTCAGCGTCTCCGCGGTCGCGCGGGAGATGGCCTCGGCCATCCGGTCCGTGCGGTGGTAGATACGGAAGGTCCACTCATTGCCCTTGGGCTGTCCGGGGTCGCTCTCGCGCTGGGCCGATGCGTTGATCAGCGGCACCTTCACCGCCGGGAGCAGATCGAGGAAGGCGTTGGTCTGCGCCGACACCGTTGGTCCGATGAGCGCGTTCGGCGTGTCCGCAAGGGCCTTCTGCGCCGCCGCCCTTCCCTGCTGCGGCGTGATTCCGCCGAGATCGTAGAACTTCAGCTCGACCTTGCGCCCGCTCGCCCCGCCGGCCGCGTTGATCTCGTCGACAGCCATCTGCAGGTTGTTCGTGACGCCCTTCTGGGCCAGAGGGCCGGTCTGGTTGACCAGCGCGGCGATCTTGATGGTGTCGCCGGTGGATGCCGCACGGCTACCGCCCCCGCACGCAGCCGTGGCGGCGACCAGTCCAGCGACCAGCGGAATCAGATGGAGTCTCATGAGATTTGCTCTCCCTCAGGACGGACGATGGTGATCCCCGGGTCAGTGGTGAAATCTCGTAGCGTCCGCGCGAAGTGCTCGCGCTGGAAGATGATGGGGCGCCGCGCCCTTGAAGTCCGCTGTCCAGGTAAGGCAGCCCCAGCCCGCGTGGACGTTCCAGTGGACCGTGGGGGCACACGCGCTAGCTAGCCGGTCTCAAGCAGCCCGGCTAGGACGTCGTCGTGGTAGTCGGCGTCTCCGAGATCGAACTCCCAGTGCTTGGCGCGACGGGTGAACAGCTGGACATCGGCCTCCAGCATGAAGGCCATCCCCGCATAGATCTCGTGGGCGCAGTGCACGATATGCTGCGCGGCCCGGCTCGCGTACGCCTTCGCCGCCGCCACCTCGGCCCGCCCGGGGTGACCCTGGTCGAGCGTCCATGCTGCCCGCCGTGACAACAGGGTCGTCAGATGGGAGTCGATGGCGATGTCGCTGCAGAGGTACTGGACGGCCTGGAAGCGGCCGATGGGCTGACCGAACTGCTCACGCTGCTTGGCATAGGTCACCGTCATGTCCAGCAGCGCCTCCCCCGCGCCCGCGATCTCGGCGCAGCGGAGCACGGTGGCCCGATCCAGTGCGGGACCGAGCAGATCGTGCCCACGTCCCACGGTGCCGACGATCGCATCCGGCCCGACCTCGACGCCGTCGAAGGTCACGGCGAACAGCGGATATCCGGCGATGTTCGGCAGCTGCTCCAGGACCGCAGCGGCCGGATCGACCAGGAATAGCGTGACACCGTCGGGTGTGCGAGCGGAGACCAGCAGATGTCGGGCCACGTGGGCGTACGGGACCAGCAGCTTCGTACCGGAAAGGCGGTAGCCGGCGCCCGACGGTGTCGCCGGCAACGTGATCGCGTGCGGCCCGAACTCGCCGGACTCCTCAACGAGTGCGGGAGCCAGGATCGCCTCTCCTGCGATCATCTCCGCCACCAGGTCACCACGAGAGGCGTCCGCGACCAGGATGTGTCCGCAGATCACCGCGGACGACAAATGAGGGCTGGGGATGAGCGCCCGGCCCATCTCGATGTACAGCACGGCCAGGTCGGTGATCCCCGCGCCGGCGCCGCCTGCCGACTCCGGGTAGCTCATGCCGAGCCAGTCCAGATTCGCCATCTCGCGCCACAGCTCGGGCAGGTACCCCAGCTCATGCACCTCCAACTGGCGCACGATGTCCAGCGGACACCGGGTCTCGAACAGCGCGCGGGCGACCTTCCCCAGCGCGATGTGACGCTCGTCAAGCGCGACGTCCATTCCACACTCCTATCGGGGGAGGCCGAGGCCCCTGGTTGCCAACACCATGCGCTTCACTTGCGAGGTTCCACCCGCGTGGTTGGCATACGAAGCCCGGTACCACGCCTCGGGGTCACCGTTGATCGGCGCCCACCGCGTACCCGTCGTCAACTGGCAGAGCGGCCCGACGATCTGGTTGATCAGCTGCGCGAACCGCGGCTGGTGCTCCTTGTGGACCACGATGCCGAGGGCTCCGGCGTAGGCGGGCTGTCGGTGATTGCGCGCATCGCCGAGCGCCTCGTAGGCGAGTAGCCGCTCGGTGTCGACCATCAGCGCCAGCTCTGCGAGCTTCGATCGCACGATGGGGTCCTTGAGCGCAGGCCGGCCACCGCGGGTCGCGGTCCGGCAGCGGTCCACCACCAGGTCCAGCATGCGCTGCAGCTCGCAGTACCGCGCTGAGATCGCGGCCGCCTGGTAGAAGGCGTTCATGATGTACGACCAGCCCTTGCCCACCTCTCCCAGGAGCATGTCGCCGGGGATCCGCACGTTGTCGAAGTACGTGTGGTTCTGCCGGCCACCGCCGAGGTTGTCCAGCCGTGAGAAGGAGACCCCAGGCGACTTCAAGTCCACGCAGAAGATGCTGATCGCCTGATGTCGCGGCGCGTCCGGGTCGGTGCGTGCGGCCAGATACATCACATCGGCACGGTGGCCCCAGGTGGTGTAGGTCTTCTGGCCGTTGACCACCCAATCACTTCCCCTGTGGACCGCCCGCGTGGTGAGCGAGGCGAGGTCCGATCCCGCCCCGGGCTCGGACAGTCCCTCTGCCCAGAACCTGTCGAAACGCGCGATCTCAGGAAGGAACCTCTTCTTCTGCTCCTCCGTACCGCCGACGAGCAGCGTGCCCGCGGCCAGGCCGTACCCGATCATGTTGACCATCGGGGCGTCGCGCAACGCGAACTCCTCGGCCATGATCAGCCGTTCGGTGAGTGATCTGCCGAGCCCGCCGTACTCCTTCGGCCAGGTGAGCCCGATCCAGCCCTTCTCCCCGACCTTCCTGGTGAACTGCAGGGCGAACTCCCACAGCTCCTCATCCTCGGTGAACTCGTGATTGAAGCCCTTGTCCGGAGGCAGTTCTTTATCTAAGAAGTCTCTGACCTCCTCGCGCCACGCTTCCTCGGCGGAGGTGAAGGTGAAGTCCATTTGGCTCCTTAGAGAATGGTGGCCTTCTTCCCATCCATGGACTGGCCCCCAGGGAAGTGACGGATCATGCTGTCCTCGCTGAACGACGCGATGAGTCGGCCGTCCCGCGTGAACGCCTGCCCGCGGCCGTACGAGCAGCCGTTCCCCGCGTAAGGACTCTCCTGCACGAGCAGGATCCACTCGCCTGCGCGGAACTCCTCATGGAAGGTGATGCCGTGGCCGAGGATCCCCGTGGAGAACCGGTCGTGGGCCGCGGCCTGTCCGAAACCGCGATGCAGCCGCATGGCCGTACCGATGAGGAAGCTCGCACTGGCGTGCGCGAGAATGCCCTGCCCGATCGCCAGGTCGTCGGGCGCACCAGGCAGCCGGGTCCAGACCGACAGCTCAGCGGGACCGACCGTGTCGGGATCCATGATGTCGGCGCCTCCGGCGATGCGGATGTCGCGTCCGCTGAAGGGGTCGATCACGGATTCCAGGGTCTCGGGGGGATCCACGCGGGGCATCGCCACACTGTGCCGGATGAGATCGCGGTCATGCGCGGCGAGCAGCACCAGCGCGCGAGCGCAAAGGCGATCACCCTGGCGGACCGTCGTCGTGGCGCTCGACACGGACCGCCCCGAGTGCAGGAGATCTACTTCGAATTCGAGAGGCTTGCTCTTGACGGCCGTCCTGGCGAACAGCGCGTGGACGGACCTCACGACCTTGCCGCCCCCGGCCTTGGCGGCGGCGATCGCGAGTTGTGCGATGAGCTGCCCGCCGAAGACCACATCCCGTTCCGGGCTGTCGACGCTGTCCCCGCGGTAGCGGTTCTCCGCGACCTCCTTGAGGTCGAGCGCGCTCACCAGGTCGGCGGCGACAGCCATCATCCGGCCAAAATGGACTTGAGGTTGTCCCGCATGATGGCGCGGGCGTCCCCTTCACTGAAGGCCGTGAGGCCCTTGATGAAGTCCGTCGGCTCCGACAACCCCTCGGCGTGCGGGTAGTCCGAGCCGGCCAGGAGCCGTTCCACCGGCACGTACTCGGTCAGGCTGGTGAGATCCTCCTCCCAGAAGGGGCTGATCCAGACGCACCGCTCGAACGCCGTCACCGGGTCCTCGGGGAAGGAGCCCGGGTAACGCTGGTAGTAGAGCTTGAACAGGTTGACCAGCCAGGCCACCCAGTCGGAGCCGTTCTCCACCGACACCAACCGCAGGCTCGGATGCCGGGTGATCGCACCGTGACACACCATCGCGGCGAAGAAGTCCATGATCGGCCGGCCATGGTGATAGATATGCTCGAACGCGGTCGTGCGGAACGGTTTGAACTCGTACCGGCCGGTGTAGTCGCCGGAGTAGCGGTAGTACCCGCTCTCGCCGGCGTGCACGCAGACCAGAATGCCCGACTCCGCGGCCCGCGCCCAGAACGCATCGAAGATGGGGTCGCCCGGTGAGCGGTAACCCTTCGCTGTCGGGACAGGAGCCGACCGCAGGTCGATGGCTCGTGCGCCGCGCTCAAGCACCCAATCCAGCATCCTGACGGCTTCGTCCGGGTCGGCCAGCGAGATCACCGGGGTCGCGTGCATCCTGCCGCGGTAGGCGAAGCCCCACTCCTCCTCCAGCCACCGGTTGAAGGCCCAGAGCAGGTCGAAGGTCAGCTTCACGTCGTCGCGGGTCCACTCCTCCAGGCCCGACACGGCGGTCGGGAAGAGGATGCACGCCTCGATTCCCTGCTGGTCGAGCCGTTCGATTCTCTTGTCGCGGTTCTGGTACTCCGGCCGCAGCGAGAGCGGCTCCACGACCTTGAAGCCGTCCATGTGTACCTGGGCCTTGGATTTCTCCCCGGAGAACATGTCGGTCAGGGATCCCGCGAGCGAGATCGGGTCGAAGGTCGGGTTGGGGATGTAGTCCCACAGCTTCCCGTTCACGATGATGTGCTCGTGGCCACGCTCGTCGGTCACCCAGAACAGATCACGCTTGCGGTGATCCGGCAGATGCCGGGTGAACGCGTCCCTGGACTCGTACAAGTGGTTGTCGGCATCCCACATGCCGTACCCGAGCTGCTGCATCTACGGCCACCTCCTTGGCACAAGGGTCAGAGTGGACCACCAGACGTCGACGGACGCGGTATCCAGCTCCGTTCAACGCCGTCATGGTAGGCACGCCTTCAACGGCTTGTCTACCAGTCGATCGTTTGATTATGACCTTCAATAACTACCAGCCGACCGGTTGATAGAACCTTGCCTTTCCCCTGTCCCCGGCCTAGTGTCGGCATCGATGAGGCATAGAACGCCGAAGCGATGCGCCAGGCTGTCTAGCCCCATGAAGACCACGCGAGAGGCTGGTGTGATCATGACAAGCCCGCAGACACTGAACCTCGATTGGCTGATCTCCGTTGACGATCACGTCATCGAACCGGGGCACGTGTGGACGGACAGAGTTCCCGCCAAGTACAAGGACGTCGCGCCTCGGCTCATCAAAGACAACGAGGGTGAGGCGTGGGTCTACGAAAACCGCCGGGTACCGTCAACCGGTCTCGCGGCGTCGGCGGGACGCAGGAAGGAAGAGTTCACCCCCAACCCGATTCCCTACTCGGAGATGCGGGCCGGCTGCTATGACTCCGTCGCCCGTCTCGAAGACATGAACCGATCCGGCATCCTCGCCTCGATGTGCTTCCCCTCTGTCCCGCGCTTCTGCGGACAGCTGTTCTGGGAGGCACAGGACAAGGAACTCGCTCTCCTCTGCGTCCAGGCGTACAACGACTTCATGATCGACGAGTGGTGCGGCTCGGCTCCCGGCCGTTACATCCCCCTCGTCATCGTCCCATTGTGGGACCCGCGAGCGGCCGCCAAGGAGGTGGAGCGGACCGCCGCCAAAGGTGCCCGTGCCGTGGCCTTTTCGGAGAACCCCGCCCCGCTCGGCCTGCCGACGATCCACGACCCCCAGCGATACTGGGATCCGCTGTTCGCCGCAGCGCAGGAGGCGGAGCTCGTCGTCTGTATGCATGTCGGTTCGTCCTCGACGATGCCGAAGATCAGCCCGATCTCGCCCTTCATGGCCAACATGGCCTGGGGAGCGACACGAACGTCGGGCGCCATGCTGGAGTGGCTGTTCAGCGGCGTGTTCAGTCGCTTCCCGGGCCTCAAGATCGCCCTCTCCGAGGGAAGCATCGGCTGGATCCCGTACTTCCTGGAGCGCGCCGAGCAGGTCATCGAGAACCAGCGCGGCTGGGTCCTGCGCGGCGAGTCGTTCGGCGGGTCCCTGGAGGGCGCGCATGAGTCCGGGTCTCTGGACCTGGCGACCTTCGATATTCGCCAGACCTACCTCGACCACGTCTTCGGCTGCTTCATCGATGACATCCACGGACTCAGGAACCTGGACGTGATCGGCGAGGACAACGTCATGATCGAGACGGACTACCCGCACTCCGACTCAACCTGGCCCGATTGCATGAAGCTGGCCCGCGAGCGACTCGCCGGCCTCGCTCCTGAGGTCCAGTACAAGATCCTGCGCGGTAACGCCGAGCGCGTATTCCGCTTCACTCCCGCGGCCCCTCCGTCGGTGACCCGGTAGGTGACCCGGCCGTGGACATGATCGCCCTCGGTACCTTGCTCGTGCGTGTCATCGCCGGCCTGACACTCGCGGCCCACGGCTACTACAAGTTCTTCCGCGGCGGCCGGATCGCCGGGACGGCGCGCTGGTTCGAGGGCCTCGGCATGCGACCGGGCCGACTGCACGCGGTGTCCGCAGCCGGCGCCGAGATCGGCGCGGGCCTGCTGCTTGCGGTGGGCCTGCTCACACCGCTGGCCGCAGCCGGCTTCGTCGGACTCATGCTGGTCGCGGCATGGACGGTTCATCGCGCCAACGGCTTCTTCAGCGCGAACAACGGCTGGGAATACAACCTGATCCTCGCGGCGACCGCAGTGGGCATAGCGACCATCGGGCCCGGGCAGTGGTCGCTCGACCACGCGATAGGGCTGCGGCTGGGCGGCGGGTGGGGGCTGCTCATATCGGTCGCCGGAGGGCTCGCCGGCGGCAGCGCCATGCTCGCCGGGTTCTATCGCCCGCCGGTGCCCCACGAAGCCACCGAGGCGCCCCGCTGAAAACGACACCCTGGTCCGTGATCTCGCAGACCATGCGAGATCACGGACCAGTCACCGTCAGGTCGTGTTGCGCAGCCACCTGGCCCGCGTGGCCGGGCGCCTCCGGCACCAGCACACGACCGGGCGACGACTTCGGTGCGAGCAGTCGATCAACACTCATAATGACTGCGGCTTCCACTGCTCCCCCACCCGGTCCGTGGAGTCCGCAATGCCGGGAGCGTTCTGGCCGACCCCCGGTGTACGCGCTGGAGCTCACTGACGGGATTGCCCTCATCGACGCGGGGTGGGACACCGACGAGGCATGGAACGCGCTTCTCCACGGCCTCGATCAGGCCGGCCACCCAATAGGCGACGTGCGGGCCGTCCTCGTCACCCACATCCACCCCGACCACTACGGCCTGGCCAACAGGATGCCGGGACAAGCCCACGACAGCGGTAGAACTCGGTCCATCCGGTCCGGGTCAATAGCGTCACCCCTCGGCCGGTTCGGCTCTCATGTTCGGGCCCAGCAGCCGGGGAATCGCCACCGCCATCACCAGCCCGACCAGCACCACGACAGCCGTAGCGACGAAGGCGGTCTGGTATGAGTAGGCCGAAGCGATCTGCCCAGCCACCAGCGGACCGACGACCATGCCGAGATCGGCGGCCATCTGATAGGTGGCCACCGCGGTGCCGCCACGGCCCTGGGTGACGTCGCCGACGGCGGCCGCGCCGCCGGTGGTGCAGAAGGCGGTACCGAAGCCCATCAGCGCGAAGGTTGCCAGGTACCCCGGCAATGCCTGCCAGGCCGTGACCATGATGAGGCTGCCGAAGATCAGGCCTTCCCCCGCGATCAGCGACACCCGGCGCCCCCACACGTCGGCTACCCTGCCGGCGAGCGGCAGGGTGACCGCCTGTAGTACCGCACCGACCGCCAAGCCCACTCCGATCCAGCCTGGGTCGGCCTGCAGCACGTGGAGGAGAAAGAGCGGCAGCACCGAGACACGTACCCCGAACACCGCCCATCCGAGCCCGAAGTTCGTGGTCAGCGCGGCCCGATAGGACTGGTACCCCAGTGCGTGAGCGACCGATATCCGTTGCCACCGGGCGCCGGTCGTCTGTCCGGAATCCCTGGCCCGCGCGGCCCGTGCCAGCGTAAACGTCGCGATGCCCCCGGCGATCGCGACCGCTATGCCGTACACGAAGAACGGCAGCCGAGGCGAAATGCCGAGCAGTCCGCCGCCCAGGGCCGGACCGGCCACCGTACCGAGGTAGTAGCCGCCCTGGAAAAGCCCGGTGGCCCGGCCCAGGCGCGACGCCGGCGTCACCCGCAGCAGCAGGCTCATCGCCGAGACCGTGTACATCGCCGAGCCGATCCCGCAGATGCCCCGGAAGATGAGCAGCAGCGGGAAGTTCCAGGACAGCCCGGCGAGCACACTGGTCACCGCGAGCATCGCCATCCCGGTGGTGAGTACCGTGCGTTCGCCGAACCGGTTGACCAGCAGCCCGCCGGGCAGCCCGGTGGCCAGGCGCATGAACGCGAAGGCCGACACCAGCGCGCCGACCGCCGTGCTGCCCACCCCGAATTGACTGGCGAAGACCGGGATGGCCGGCGACTGGATGCCAAAGCCGACCGCGACGGTGAACGCGACGGCGGTCAGGATCTTGACTTCGCGTGATAGCCCCCGAAAGCCGGTCATCTAGGCCCGCCGCCGTGCGATCTCGTCCACCAGCTGGGGCATCACCTGGAACAGGTCGCCGACGACGCCGTAGTCGGCCAGCTCGAAGATGGGCGCGTCTGGATCCTTGTTCACCGCCACGATCGTCTTGCTGGTCTGCATTCCGGCGCGGTGCTGGATCGCGCCGGAGATGCCGACGGCGATGTAGAGCTGCGGTGAGACGGTGACACCAGTCTGTCCCACCTGATGCGCATGCGCGTACCAGCCCGAGTCGACCGCCGCCCGGGAGGCGCCGACTGCGCCGCCCAGGGCGTCGGCGAGGTTCTCGATGAGTTCGAACTGCTCGGCTCCGCCCAGGCCGCGGCCACCGGACACCACGATGTCGGCCTCGGTCAGCTGCGGCCGGCCGGTGCTCTCCCGGACCGTACGCGACAGGACCCGGGTCCGCCGGGCCGCCTCGTCGAGTTGGAGGCCGCTCCGGGTGATCGACGGCGTGACCGGCGCCTCCGCGGGCACGACGGCGTTGGACTTGACGGCGATGATCGGGATGCCGCGTACCACCCTGGAGGTGACCGTGTAGCCCGCCGCGAAGGCCCACTGGGTGACGACCGGGCCGAGCGGACCAGCCTGGACGTCCACGGCGTCGGTGAGCACGCCGCCGCCCAGCCGTACTGCCAGGCGTGCCGCGATCTCTCGTCCGTCGGGGGTGGACTCCGTCAGCACGGCCTGCGGCTGCACGTCGGCGGCGAGGTCGGCGACGGCCCGCACCCAGGCCACCGGGTACTCCTCCAGTTCGTCCGACTCGATCAGGTGGACCCGCTCGGCGCCGTACCGGCCGAGTGTCTTGACGACCTCGTCATCCGCCGTACCGGCGCAGACGGCGATCGGATTGCCGAGCCTGCGGGCCAGGGTGAGCAGTTCCAGACTGGACCTGCTGACCTGTCCCGCGATGTGCCCGACGAGCACCAGAACCCCTGACACAGCTATCCCTTCCTCAGATGAACTTCTGCGTGGACAGGAAATCGGCGAGCAGCCGTCCGCCCTCGCCGTCGTCGGGCACGATCGTCCCGGCGGCACGGGCGGGGCGGGCCGTGATCTCGTCGACCACCGTCCGGGCCGCGGCGCCCACCTGATCGGCGGGTACCCCGAGGTCCGCGAGGGTCCAGGTCTCCAGCGACTTCTTCTTCGCCGCCATGATCCCCTTGAACGACGGGTATCGCGGCTCGCCGATGCGGTCGGTCACCGACACCACGGCGGGCAGCGCCGCCTCCAGGTGCCGCACCTCCTGAGCGGTGTCACGTCGGACGCGTACGGTTCCCCCGGTCGGTTCGAAGGTCACCTCGCCTGCGAATGTGAGCTGGGGCAGCTCCAGGTGCTCGGCGAGCATCGCCGGCACCAGCGAGGTGCCACTGTCGGTGGACGCCATCGCGCACAGCACGAGATCCGGCTCAAGGCGGCGCAACGCGGCGGCGAGGATCAGCGCGGTGGCGGGCGCGTCGGAACCGGCGATCGCCTCGTCGCTGACGTGCACCGCCGCGTCCCCTCCCATCGCGAGCGCCTTGCGCAGCGCCTCCGCCGCGGCGGGCGGCCCGACGGTCAGGTGGGTGACATGCGTGCCCGGCACGGCGTCCACGACGCGGAGCGCCTGCTCGACGGCGTACTCATCCAGTTCGGAGAGCTGACCGCCCGCACGGTCGACCCTGTGTTCAGCGGTGAACCTGGGCTGGGAGCTCATGTCGGGGACGTACTTCACACAGACCACGATCTTCATGGGTCACCGCCCCCGGAAGACGGGCGCGCGCTTCTCCACGAACGCGGCGGCCGCCTCCTTGTGGTCGTCGCTGACGAAGGTGCCGCCCTCCAGGACCAGCCCCAGGTCGAGCAGCAGATTCATCCGCTCCCGCACGATCTTGTTGACCGTCGCCTTGGTCCCCTGGACCGCCAGGGGTGCGGCGGCGGCCAACCGGCGTGCGATCGCCGTCGCCTCGTCGAGCAGCTCACCGGCCGGCACGGCGCGCAGGGCGAGGCCCAGCCGGGCCGCCTCGACCCCGTCGAGCCGGTCCCCGGTCATCAGGTAGTACCTGGCCGCGCCGAGCGGCATCGCCAGCGGCCACGCCACGGCTCCTCCGTCGCCGGCGACGAGCCCGACCGCGACATGGGTGTCGGCGAATTGCGCGTCCTCGGCGGCGATCACGACGTCGCAGAACAGCGCGATCGTCGCGCCCAGCCCCATCGCGTACCCGTGCACGGCCGCGACGATCGGCTGCGGCACCGACAGGATGGCGTCAAGGATGCGGCGGCCGTGCAGGAGTTGGTAGACCTGCTGGCCTGGGCTCGGCCCGACCTCGTCCTCGGCGCGTCCGGCCATCTCCTTGACGTCGCCGCCGACGCAGAACGCCCGCCCTTCGCCCCGTACCAGCACGGCCCGCACCGCCGGGTCCCCGGCGACGTCCGCCAGCGCCCTGGCCAGCTCCTGCTCCAGTCCACCTCCGATCGCGTTCAACCGCTCGGGCCGGTTCAACGCGATGGTGGCGAGCCCATCGTCCACGGTCACCAGCAACGTCTTGTAGTCGCTCATCGGTCCTCCTTGGTAGCGGAAAGGCGGCTGACCATCTCGGCGCGGGCCCGCTGCCGCGCGGGATCGGCGAGGGCGATCGCCTGCGCGCGGGCTTCTTCGTCCAGTAGTTCGGCCAGCCCGCGAGTCAGGCCGTAGTCGAGCAGCCGCTTGGTGAGTCCCACCGCGACCCCCGGCATACCGGCCATCTGGTGGGCGAGCCGGGTGGCGCGGGGAAGCAGCTCGTCGTTGGGGACCACCTCGGAGACGAGCCCCCACCCGAGGGCCTCTTCGGCGCCCACCGGCCGGCCGGTGGCCAGCCATTCGTACGCGCGGGCGTATCCGAGCAGGCGCGGCAGGAAATACGCTCCACCGGCGTCGGGCACCAGGCCGACCGCCGTGAAGGCCGGGACGAACTTGGCCGTTTCGGCGGCGATCCGCACGTCGGCGGCGGCGGCCAGGGACAACCCCGCCCCGGCGGCGGGCCCGTTCACGGCGGCGATCACGGGCTTCTCCAGCGCGGCCATCGCCAGCACATGCGGGTGATAGGTGTGCCGCAGCCCGCTGCTGCCCGGCCGGGAGGAGTCCCTTGGCGAGCGCAGGTCGGCGCCCGCGCAGAAACCCCGGCCGCTTCCGGTGACGACGACCGCCCGGATCTCCGGGTCTGCCGCCTCGTGCCAGGCATCCGCAAGCGCGTACAGGGTCTCGGCGTCCAGCGCGTTGAGCGACTCGGGACGGTTGAGCGTCACGGTCAGCACGGAGCCATCGCGATGGGTAAGGACAGTGCTCACAAGGTCTCCTGCCCTCCGAGAATTGCGGTCACCTGGCTGGACAGCTGACCGCCATTGCCGTGCGTGAGGGCGATCGAAACGCCGGGTTGCTGCCGCTCGCCCGCCTCGCCCCGGATCTGACGTGTCGCTTCGATGAGGGGGAAGATGCCATACATCCCCGGGTGGCAGTAGGACAGCCCGCCGCCGTTGGTGTTGACCGGCAGCGCGCCGCCCGGCGCGATCCGCCCGCCGGAGACGAAGTCGCCGCCCTCTCCCTTGGCGCAGAAGCCCAGGTCTTCGAGGAACAGGATGGTGTTGATGGTGAACGCGTCGTAGAGCTGCACGCCGTCGACGTCCCGCGGCCCGACCCCCGCCATCG
Source organism: Streptosporangium album (assembly GCF_014203795.1). NCBI lineage: Bacteria > Bacillati > Actinomycetota > Actinomycetes > Streptosporangiales > Streptosporangiaceae > Streptosporangium > Streptosporangium album. The sequence continues at coordinate 146,662 of NZ_JACHJU010000007.1, forward strand.
CGTACGCGCGGGTCGAGGACTCGGTCGCGGCGGTGACGGTCAGGTCGGGCATCTGGGAGATGGTGCGATGCCAGTGCGCCTCTCCCGCGCCGAGCAGGTACACCGGCGGGCGGGGCAGGTCCCGGGCCCGCTCGGCGCTGGTCACCACGACCGCCCCGCCGCCGTCGGTGACCAGGCAGCAGTCCAGTGACGACAGCGGGCTGGAGACGATCCGGCTGGCCAGGACCTCGTCGATGGTCAGCGGGTCACGGACGAACGCCTTGGGGTTGAGCGCCGCCCATCGCCGGGCGGCGACCGCCACCTCGGCCAGGTGGGTGCGGGTGGTGCCGTACTGGTGCATGTGCCGGGCGGCGGCCAGCGCGTACCCGGTGATCGGCATGCGCGGCCGGTACGCGGCCTCGTAGGAGGGCAGTTCCGGTGGGCCGGAGGGGAGCCGGCCGCGCCCGCTGTCCGAGCGGGCGGTGCTGCCGTAGACGATCAGTGCGACGTCGCACGCTCCGGTCGTGATGGCCAGCGCGGCATGGTGCAGATGCGAGATGAACGAGCTGCCGCCGACCATCGTGCCGTCGGTGTACCGGGGCCGGACGCCCAGGTATTCGGCCACGTCGAGCGGTGCCATCCCCCGCCCGGCGATGGCGCAGAACAGCCCGTCCACGTCCCGGGTATTCAGGCCCGCCTCGGCGAGCGCGGCGCCTGCGGCCTGAGCCGCCAGTTCGATGGCGTATCTGTCAGGTCCCACCTCACCCAGGTCTGACTCGGCGACTCCCACGATCGCGGTGGCGCCCCGCAGATCAGGCAAGCTCATGACTCTCCTTCCGATCGGCCCTCGGCCGCGAACACGACCCGGGGCCCGGACGGCCCGTCCTGGTCGACACGGGCGCGCACTCGCGCCCCGATCCGCACGTCCTCGGCGGGGATCTCCACCACCGTGCTCATCATCCGGAACCCCTCGTCCAGGTCGACCAGCACGACGGGGTACGGCAGGGCGTCGCGCGGGGAGATGACGCTGATCGAGTAGACCGTGCCGAGCCCGGCGCTCTCACTCCAGCGCAGCTCGGTGGCCCCGCACCTCGGGCAGATCACCCGGGGAGGAAACACGGCGGACAGGCATCCGTCGCAGGTCTGGTACGGCACGCTCCCGGTGCCGAGCCGGTCGGTGTACTCGCGATGCGGCGCGAATCCGGTCATGACCGTCCCCCTTCCGGCTGGGAGGGGTGAACGGCTTCGTCCGAGGAGGGGTAGACGGCGGTCGCGCCACCGCGGAGCACGAGCCTCGGCTCGCCCGCTTCGGCTTCGCTGTGCACCGCGAGCCCCACCTCGACCTCGGTGACACCGTCCGGGCCGGTCCTGGTGCGGAGCACTTCACCGCTGAGCACCAGCGTGTCGCCAGGCCAGACCTGTCCCATGTACCGGACCGTGAACCGGCGCAGGTTCCGGCGGCCGAGCCAGGAGGCGGCGTAGCCGCCGAGGATCCCGGCGGTGAGCAGCCCGTGCCCGAACACCGACGGATATCCGGCGGCGCGAGCGAATGTCTCGTCGTGGTGGATCGGGTTGAAGTCCCCTCCGGCTCCGGCGTACCGGACGAAGTCGGTGCGCGTCAGCGGACCGACCCGGTGGTCCGGGGCGTCCACCACCAGGCCGAACGGCACGGTGTCCGATTCGGTCACTGCTCCCCCATTTCGATCACCGTGCTGCGGACCCGCATCACGGTCTCCTCGTGTTGGTTGACGAAGTCGTACTCGGTGATCAGCAGCGTCATCGGGCCGCGGCTCCCGGTCTTCTCCTGCACGTCGGCGATGTGCGCCCGTACGGTCAGCACGTCACCGGCGACGACGTCGCCCAGGTACTCCCATTCCGCGCCGCCCGCCAGCACCCTCCGCAGGTCCAGCCGGAGCACGTCCTCGTCCCGGACAGCCCAGTGGGAGGTCACCGCGGAGAAGGTCGGTGGCATCGGCAGGTGCCGGTATCCGACGGATCGCGCCACGCCGACGTCGCGGTACACCGGGTCGTCGTCCTTGACGGCGAGGGCGAACTCGCGCACCTTGCCGTGCTCCACCGGGAAGGTGTACGGCGTGTACGCGTGGCCGATGAGGTCGCGGCGGTCAGCCATGGTCCACCACGATCAGCGCGTCGGCCGCGAGCACCACGCCGTCGGCGACGCGCAGCGGGTTGACGTCGACCTCGGTCACCTCGTCCAGCTCCAGTGCGAGGACGCCGAGGCCGGCCATGACCTGGGCCGCCGCCTGCTGCTCCGCCTCGGACAGGCCGCGCCGCCCGGTCACCAGGCGTCCGCCGAGCAGCTCGCCCAGCGCCGCCCGCGCGGTGTCCGCGTCGAACGGCGGGCGGAGCAGCACGGCCTCGCTCAGCACCTCCACCAGGACCCCGCCGAGCCCGAGCGCGACCATGGGCCCGAAGACCGGGTCACGCTGCAATCCACAGGTCAGCTCAAGCCGGGCGGGCGCCATCTGTTGGACGAGCACACCCTCGACGACCGCGTCCGGCGCCCGGCGGGCGACCTCGGCGAGCATCTCCCGGTATCCGGCGCGGACCGCGTCGGGGCCGCGTAATCCGAGCCTGATCGCTCCCACGTCGGACTTGTGTGGAAGCTGGTACGACATCACCTTGATCGCCACCGGTCCGCCGACGCGCTCGGCCGCCTCGACCGCGCCGTCCACGTCGGTCACCAGTTCCTCGCGGGTCACCGGGACGCCGTACATCGCCAGGATGCTCTTGCCGGTCGACTCCAGCAGCGTCGTCTCCCCGCCCGTCCCGGCGATCAGCTCGCGTACCCGTCGCACCCGGTCGGCGTCGGCGGTGAACCGAGCCGGGTCGGGCGGTAGCGGGCGGCGGGCCGACTGCCTGGCGAGCGCGGCCAGTGCGGCCATCGCCCGGCGTGGGTCGGTATAGGTGGGCACGCCGGCCTGCTGGAACTGCTCGCTCCAGGCCGTGGAGAGGATCGCCACCGGCTTGTCGGTGTTCTGGTACATCTCGACGATCGCGTCGTTGCCCGGCCCGGGCCCCGCCCAGGTGACCGCGGCCACCATGTCGGCGGACGGGCTGGCGGCGACCCTGTTGAGCACCTTGCGGTAGGCGTCGGGCATCGCGGTGGTCTGCGCGGTGGTGTCCACCGGGTTGACCGTACTGCCGTAGAAGGGCAGGGGCATGTCGGCGGCCAGCGCCGTCTGCTCCTCCTTGGGCAGTTCCGGCACTGACAGCCCTGCCTGCCCCGCCTCGTCGGCGAGCAGCACCCCGGCGCCTCCCGACGAGGTCATCACGATCACCCGGTTACCGCGGGCGCGTCGACCGTCCTGGAAGATGGTGCCGAAGTCGAGCAGCTCCTCCATGGTGGAGGCGACGAAGACGCCGTATTGCCGGCAGACCGCGTCCAGGACCTGGGCCGAGCCCACGATCGAGGCGGTGTGGCTCATCGCCGCCCGCGCCGCCTCCTCGGAACGGCCGGCCTTGAGCAGCACCAGCGGCTTGTCCAGTTCGGCGGCGCGGCAGGCGGTCTCGACGAAGACCTCGGGGTCGCGCAGAGTTTCGACGAACGAGAGGAGCACCCCCACCTCGGGTCGCTCCACAAGGTGGCGCAGCACGTTCGCCACGTTCACGTCGGCCTCGTTGCCGGTCGAGACGAACCAGCCCAGCCGCAGCCCGGCCAGGACCGCCTTGTTGGTGATGTACGAACCGAAGCCGCCGCTCTGCGAGACGAGCGCCACCGGTCCCGGCTGCGGCAACGGCTGGTCCACGGTCATCATGAAGTTCGCCATCACCCCCTCGTGCGCGTTCATGTAGCCGATGCAGTTCGGGCCGACAACGCGGATGCCGGTCTCGCGCGACACCTCGGTGAGCCGGTCCTGAAGGGCGCGTCCTTCAGGACCGGCCTCGGCGAAGCCCGAGGTGATGACCGTCGCACCACCGATGCCCCGGGCGGCGCACTCGGCGACCACGCCGACCACGGCCGGAGCGGGCACCGCGATCACCGCCATGTCGACGGCCTCCGGCAGCTCGCTGACGGTACGGAACGCCGGGCGGTTCTGGACCACCTCGTCCTTGGGATTGATGGGGTAAACGTCTCCGGGGAAGGCGCGGAGCAGATTGGCGAAGACGGTACCTCCGATGCGGGTCGGGCTGTTCGATGCGCCCACCATCGCGATCGAGCGTGGCGAGAGCAGCCGGTCGAGTGCTGGTCGTCTTGTGGTCGCGGTCATGGCTCGGTTACCTCCTCGGGATGCGGTGATGTGTCCAGCTCGCGAAGGAGCGAAGCGGTGTGTTCCCCCAGGCGGGGAGCCGGGGCGGGGTCATGCGCGGAGTACCCGCTCAGCCGCAGTGGCTGGCGCACGTACCGCCGCCGTGGGCGGCCGTCCAGGGACCGGATCGCCTGGCGTGCCAGCACGTGCGGGTCGTGCGGGACCTCGTCCAGCCGGTGGACCGGGCCGGCGGGCACCCCGATCCGGTCGAATGTCTCCTGCCACTGCGTGTACGTACGGGTGGCCAGCGCCCGGGACAGCCGGACGGCGAGCAGCATCGTCGCGTACGGGCCCTGGTACAGCTGCGCGAAGGTGACCACCCGTACTCCGTCGAGCGGGCGCCGCCTCAGGCTCGCCGTCACCGTCAACGCACCATCATCCCGCCGCCGTCCACCGAGATCACCTGACCGGTGACATAGCTGGCCGCGTCGGAGGCGAGGTACACGAAGGTCGGCGCGATCTCGTCGGGGTCGGCGTAGCGGCGTAGCGGCAGGCGCTTGATGCCGTCGGCGAAGCGCGGATCGGTGCGCACCTTGAGCGTCATCTCGGTCGCTGCCGCAGGGGCCACCGCGTTGACGAGGACGTTGTAGCGGCCGAGCTCGCGTGCGGCGGTGCGGACCATGCCGAGCATTCCCGACTTCGCGGCGGCGTAGTTGATCTGCCCGATGGAGCCGTTCTGCGCCGTCGAGGAGGAGGAGAAGATGATCCGCCCCTGCTCCCGCTCGATCATGTCGTGGACCACGGCCTGCAGCCAGTAGAACGAGCCATAGAGGTGGACCGCGAGGACCAGCTCCCACTCCTCATCGGTCATCTTGTGCAACATCGCCGGGCGGGTGACGCCGGCGTTGTTCACCAGGATGTCGATCGGCCCGTATGCCGCCTTGACGGCCCCGGCCGCGTGGTTCACCGCCGACCGACTCGACACGTCGCAGGTCACGGCGAGTGCGTCGCCGCCCGCCTCGCGGATGCCCGCGGCCACCTTCTCCGCGGCGTCCCCCCGCACGTCGACCACCGCGACCCGGGCGCCCTCACGCGCGTACAGCTCGGCGATCGAGCGGCCGATGCCCTGCGCGGCGCCGGTCACCACGGCGACCTTGTCCTTCAAACGCATACGCCCATTCCTCTCAGTGGTTACCAGTGGTCAGTTGTTCGCCCGACCGGCCCAGATACACCTCGCGGATGACCGCGCCGTCGTCGAAGGCGGATTTGGGACCGGTGGTGATGATGCGCCCGTTCTCCATGACCGCGACGTCGTCGGCGATCTCCAGCGCGTGCTCGATCCGCTGCTCGACCAGGAGAATCGACAGCCCTTCCTCCCGAAGCGCCGCCACCATCGCGAGGACCTCGTTGACGATGGCGGGCGCCAGGCCGGCGGAGGGCTCGTCGAGCATCAGCAGCCTGGGGCCGGGCATCAGCGCCTGGCCGATGGCGAGCATCTGCTGCTGGCCGCCGGAGAGGCTGCCCGCCAGCGCGCGACGTCTCTTCAGGAGTACGGGGAAGCGCTCGTAGGCCTTCTCCAGCGCCTCCCGGCGGGCTCCGCGGCGTAGCCCGTATCCGCCGAGCGTGTATCCACCGAGGAGCAGGTTCTCCTCGACGGTGCGGGCGTGGAAGACCCGCTTGTTCTCCTGTACCAGGGCGAGGCCCGCGCGCACCCGGCGGTGGGCGGGTGCGCCGCTGAGGCCCTGCCCGTCCAGCTCGATCCAGCCCTGGCTCACGGTCGGGAGCAGTCCCGCGATGGCGGAGAGCAGCGAGGTCTTCCCGGCGCCGTTGCGCCCGAGCACGACGGTGATCCGCCCGGAGCGCACTGCCACGTCCACGTCCCAGAGCACGCGCAGATCGCCGTACCCACCGGTGACTCCGACGACGGACAACATCACTGGACTCCCTTCGACACGGCCGGTCCCTCGGCCGCCTGCAGGTCCGTTACCGAATCGGATTCCTCGGGTCCGGCCCCGCCGTCGGCCGCGCCGGTGTATTCGGCGAGCACCCTGCGGTCGGCCTGGATCTCCTCCGGAGTGCCGGAGGCGAGCAGCTTGCCCTGGCTAAGGACGTGGATCCGGTCGGCCAGCTTGAGCACCAGGGGGAAGTTGTGCTCGACGAGGATCACGGTGCCGCCGGCTTCGCGGATCATCCCGATCGCCCGTTCGAGTACCGCCAGGTCGCTCTCGTCCAGCCCGGAGCCGACCTCGTCGAAGAGGAAGACCCGCGCCCCGGAGGCGAGCGAGCGGGCCACCTCGACCAGTCGCCGGGTGCCCAGCGCGAGGGAGTCGACCTGCTGGTCGGCGACGTCCGCGATGCCCACCAGCCGCAACAGCGCCCGCGCCTCCGCGTTGTCCGCCGCGTACCCGCTGCGGAACTTCGGCAGCCGCAGCACGGCCGAGAGGATTCCGACGCGGTGGGTCACGTACCTGCCGGTCGCGACGAAGGCGAGCGTGGTCATGTGCTTGGGGATCAGCGGAGTCTGGAAGGTGCGCGCCACCCCGTGCCTGGCGATCCGGTACGGCGGCTGCCCGCCGATCTGCTCGTCGCCGAGCAGCAGCCGCCCGCCCGACGGCTTGTAGAGACCGCAGATCAGGTTGAGGAGGGTGGTCTTGCCCGAGCCGTTGGGGCCGATCAGCGCGGTCACCTCGCCCGGGCGGGCCTCAATGGAGATGTCGTCCAGCGCCCTGTTGCCGCCGAAGGACTTGCTCAGCCCCTCGGTGCGCAGCGGCACGCCGTGCAACCGGTCGAGCTGCGCGTCCGCGTGGCCGCCCGTGTCACCGCCGGCGGGTTTGGCCGGAGCGGGGGCCGTGGCCGGTGCGGGGAGCCAGCCCCGACGGCGCGCGGCGGCCAGGCCGTCCTGGGCGAGACCGGCGAGCCCGCGGTTGAAGGCGATCCCGGCCACCAGCAGGAACGCGCCGTAGATGACCAGCTGCCAGGTCTGGAACTGGGTGAAGGTCTGCTGCCCGATCTGCATCACCGCCGCGCCCGCGACGGCGCCGTACACGGACGTCGCGCCGCCCACGACCGAGGCCGCGAGCACGCTGAGCGCCAGTGCGAAGGTGAAGGTGTCGGGTGCGATGAACCCGTCGAGCATCGAGAAGAGCGCGCCCGCCAGGGCCGCCGGAATCGCACCGACGACGTACACGAGCAGTTTCAACCGGTACACCGAGACGCCCAGCACCGAGGCGAGGATCGGGCTCTGCCGCAGGACCAGGAACATGTTCCCGTGCCGGGAGAGCAGCAGGTTGCGGGCGATCGCGAACCAGCCCACGACGACCACGAGAATCAACCAGTAAAGCCGGTCACCGACGATCTCCATGCCGAACAGGGTCGGTACGGCCGTGCCCATGCCGAGCGTGCCCCCGGTGAAGTCGGCGAAGACGTCAACCAGGTTCGGCACCAGCGTGACCAGGAAGAAGGTCACCATCGCCAACGACCAGCCGCCCAGGCGGAGCCCGGGTATGCCGGTCACCAGCCCGACCACGATCGCGGCGACGGTTGCCGCCGCGAGCGCGACCAGCACGTTCGTCACGCCGAACCGGACTCCCAGATAGCCGGCGACGTAGGCGCCCACCGCGTAGAGCGCGACCTGCCCCATGGCCAGCTCCCCGGCGTAGCCGAGGACGACGTTCAGGCCGCTGACCAGCAGGCTCAGGATCGCGATCAGCATCACCGTACGCGCCCAGTACCCGTTGATCAGGCCCGCGGTGGGGGCGATCAGGAGCAGGACCATGAGGAGCACGGCGCCTAGCGGGCGGGACCGGTGGATGAGTGCGTTCATGGCTACACCCGCCGTTCGAGCGCGGCGCCGAAGAGGCCGCGCGGTCGCAGGAACAGGATCAGGAGGAACACCCCGAAGACCACGAGCTGCGGGTACGCCGCACCGATGTACCGGGCGGCGAACGCGTAGACGAGTCCGGTGGCGAAGCCGCCGATCAGCCCGCCGAGCTGGCTGCCCGAGCCGCCGATCGCGATCGCCACGAAGCCGAAGAGGGCGAGGGAGTGCCCCAGGTCGAAGGCCGCGTACGTGCGCGCCCCGACCAGCAGTCCGAACGCTCCGGCGATCGCCCCGGCGAGGGCGAAGGCGCCGACGCCGAGGAGTCGCACGTTGATGCCGCGCGCCGAGGCCGCCTGCCGGTCCTCCGCGGAGGCCAGGGAGGCGAGGCCGGTCAGGGTGTGCCGAGACCACAGGTGCACCCCGACGCCCACCACCAGCGTGAAACCGATCAGCGCCAGGTCGATCGGCCGTACCGTGCCGCCGAGCAGGGTCAGCGGGTGGTCGGGAAGGACCGACGGCACGGTCAGCGGCTGCCGGCCCCAGATCGCCGCGGCCAGGCCGTCCAGGATGGTCGCGGCGCCGACCGTGGTGATCAGCGTGCCGTGGCTGTCCGTACGGCCCAGCAGCGGCCGGATCGCGACCCGCTCCTCCAGGAGCGCGATGGCCGCCACCCCGGCGGTGGCGAGAAGCACGGTCGGCACGACCGGGAGCTCGAAGGTGACCGCCCCGGTGTAGGCGAGGAAGGTGCCGACCATCAGCAGCTGCGCGTGCGCGAAGTTGAACGTCCCGGAGGCGAGCAACACCACGTTGTACCCGATCGCGATCAGTGAGTAGATCGCACCGGTCGCCAGCCCCGCCCATACTGTCGTCATCGCGGCCTCACGCCTTGCCGGGCGTGTAGAAGCCGTCACCGTTGTAGACGCCGGGCGAGACGTACTGGAATGTCTCGGCGCCCGCCGTCGGGAAGTGGTCCGACGGTGAGAAGCTGAATTTTACGTACTGCCCGGTGGGTCCGGCGGCGTACCACAGGGGCGCTCCGGTCGGCTGCGGTAGGTCCTCCAGCGACGCCTTGATCCTCTCGGAGTCGGTGGACTTGGCCTGCTGCGCCGCGTACGCGACGAGAGCGAGCGCGTCGTGCCCCGTGGAGTAGAGACCCCAGCCGGTGCTGGACATCCCGGCGGCCGCGGGGCTCGCCTTGATCTTCTCGATGAAGCCGGCCAGCCCCGAGTGACGCTCACTCGTCGACAGGGTCACCGTGGAGACGACCACGTTGACGTTCTTCAGCTGCTCCGCGCCCAGGTTCTTCAGGTACGGGAAGCTTGACGCGAGCTGGTCGCAGTAGGAGGGGATGTCCCAGCCGATCTGGGCGCGGCTGCGCATCACGTAGAGCGCGGCGGCGCCGTACCCGTTGAGGACCAGGGCGTCCGGGTTCTGCGCGCGCAGCTGGTTGAGCTGCGAGGTCATGTCCAGCGCGGTCGCCTCGTAGCGTGCCTCGACGAACTCCATCCCCGCGCCCTCGACGGCCGCCTTGTAGATCTCGGCCGAACTCTGGCCGGTGGCGTCGTTGGAGTACAGCATGGCGATCTTCTTGTAGCCCTTGGCCTGCGCGGCCGAGATCAACGCGGGCGCGTAGTCCTTGCCCGGCGAGGAGACACCGAAGTGGTACGGATACTTGGCCGGGTCGTTCAGCAGGGTGCTCACCGTGCCACCGACGGACAGGATCTTCTGCCGGGTCAGGATGGGCAGCAGCGACAGGGAGACCGCGCTCGAACTGCCGGGGTACACCAGGTCCGGCTTGGACCCCGAAGACAGACGCTGCTGGAGCAGGCTGACCGCCTTGGTCGGGTCGTTCTGATCGTTGGCCGTCTCAACGATGATCTTCCGGCCGTTGATGCCTCCGGAGGCGTTGAACTCCTCCGCGGCGATCTTGATGCCCGCGTCCAGGCTCGCATTGTTGGTCGAGACCGCCCCGGAGTAGTCCCCGGTGAAGTAGACGATGAATGGCTTGTCCGCGGCGTCGCCACCCGCGCTGTCGCTCCCGGAGGCGCCGCACGCGGCCAGGGAGAGCGCGAGCAGCGCGCTGATCGAAACCATGGAGAGACGGATGTGGCGTGATCTCATAGCGCCTCCTCAGTCGAACGATGCGACTGAATGCTGTTCAGGAGGTGGGACACGCGTGTCCGCGAAAAGGGCACGTATGTCTGGGGGATGTGGACAGGGTGATCTCGCGCGGGCGAAATCCCCTGAAGATCACAGGATGGGCGCGCCGACATCGCCGGGGCGTGGGGCACCGTCACCCGGACCGTCCAGGACCGGGTGAGGCTATGTATCCCCAGATCAGCGCGGCATGTCGAGCATCCGCGCGATGATGTTCTTCTGAATCTGCGCCGACCCGCCGTAGACGCTTACCGGGCGGGACGTGAAGTAGGAGCTGAGCCAGCCGTCGGCGACACCGGTCAGCTCGTCGGCGCCGAGGATGTCCATGGCCAGGTGCTGCAGGGACTGCTCCGCCTCGGCCCAGAGCAGCTTGGCGACCGAACCCTCGGAGCCCGGCGCCCGCCCGGAGACGCGGAGCGACAACTGCTCCATGCAGTTGAGACGGAGCACCTCCCCGCGTACGTACGCGCGGGCCAGTGCCTTGCGCGTCTCGGGCTGTTCGAGCAGCCCGCGCTCGGTCGCGAGCCGCTCGACCTTGCGCAGCGTACGCCGGTAGGCGGCGATGAAGCCGATGTCCGCCGGGCCGCGCTCGTAGGCGACGGTGGTCATCGCGATCCGCCAGCCCTCGCCGGGCGCACCGAGCCGCTGTTCCTCCGGGATCCGCACGTCATCCCAGAAGACCTCGGCGGTCTCCGCCTCGCCACTGGCGATCACGATGGGCCGTACGGTGACCCCGGGCTCGTTCAGCGCGACCAGGAAGGCCGAGATGCCCTTGTGCTTGGGGACGTCGGGGTCGGTCCGGGCCAGCAACAGGCACCAGTCGGCGTACTGGCCGCCGCTGGTCCACATCTTCTGCCCGTTCACCACGTAGTGGTCCCCTTCGAGCCGCGCCGTGGTGCGCAACGAAGCGAGGTCCGACCCCGCTTCCGGCTCGCTGAAGCCCTGGCACCAGCTCACCTCGCCGGAGAGCAGCGGCGGCAGGAAGCGCCTCTTCTGCTCCTCCGAGGCATAGGTGAAGATGGCCCGGCCGATGTAGCCGACCGAGGGCAGGGAGGGGGCGTTCATGTTGCCCGACTCCTCGTTGAGGATCGCGTCGTAGACCGGGCTCAGCCCGCGTCCGCCGTACTCCACCGGCCAGCTCATCCCGACGTACCCGGCCCGGTAGAGGGTGCGGTGCCACTCCTTGCGGAGCTCGACCGCCTCCTCCTCATCGTCGATCTTGTCCCAACCGGCCGGGATGGTGGCGCTCAGCCACTGGCGCAGGACCGCGCGGAACTCCGCTTCCTCAGGGGTGTCTCGGTAGTCCATGGGTCACTCTCCCGTCAGTCGGACATCAGCGATGCGCAGCAGCTGGGTGCCCTCGTCACCGAAGACCTGGCGATCCGTCAACGCGCGGCGCGTGTGCACGTGGGCGATGTGCTCGTAGGTCTGCCCGATGCCGCCGAACACCTGCATGACCGTCTCGGTCACGTCACGCGCGACGGCCGCGCACTGCGCCTTCGCCGTACGGGCGGCCATCAGCGCCTCCGTCGGGTCGAGTTCGTCGACCGCCCACGCCGCGTAGTTCGTGGCGCTCGCCGCCGACTCCGCGCTCACGTACGCCTCCGCGCACATGTGCTGGACCGCCTGGAAGGAGCCGATGAGCACGCCATACTGCACGCGCTCCTTGGCATAGGCGACCGCCCGTGCCACGGCGGCGCGCATGACGCCGACCGCGTCGGCGCTGATCGCGGTGAGCGTGAGCGCCTCCCACCGCTGGAGATCCTCGGGCGACAACGGCCGTCCCACCGGGGTCAGATGGGCCGCGCCGATCGGACCGTCGGAGCGGACCAGCGTGCGGGTGAGGTCGGCGCCGGCCACCGGAACGAACCCGGTCTCCAGCGACACCCGTACCACCTGGGGTCCGTCGGGCGAGTCGGTCAGCGCCAGTGCGGCCGCCGCCCCGTCGACGTCCCAGCCGTACGTCGGTCCGTCGCCCGGCACCCTGGCCAGGGCGGACAGGTCGCGGTCGAGCAGGACGCCTGTCCGGGACACCCCCTGCGCCAGGGCCTCGGCCTCGTCGTGCGCGCCGGCCAGGGCGAGTAGCTCCGTGGCGAGAATGGCCGAGCCGAGATAGGGCACCGGAACCAGACCCGCGCCCAGCGCCTCGGCGACCACCGCGACCTCGACTCCGGAACCGACCGGGCGCCCTTCGTCGTCTCGCGTCCGCAGCGCCAGCAGGCCCGACTGGGCCAGCGACTGCCAGGCGGCGGCCCGGTCCCGGGTGTGCAGATCACTCGGGTTCGCCGGACCGGCGGAACCGGCGATCTGGACAGCCACCTCTTTGAGCATTTGCTGCTCGTCACTGAGTAGAGCGAGCACAACAGCACCTCCCACGCCTCTGTCGAACCAAAGGCCAGAACAGGACTGAATCTGATTCAGAATGATGTCTAGCATGGCAGCGAGAAATGCGTCAATGGACACAGAGGCGTTACATTGACGCAACAGGACGATCCGCGACCGCACCCTGTTGACCATCCCTCTAGCAGCATGTTTAGCTTCTGCAATGCTCTATGGGGCTGCCGGGGACGAACCTGCGCCCACTCGGCCACCGCCCCTTCGGGACGATGAATGACATTCAGATCGAGCTTCACCGGCCATGGCGCCGGACTGAGGAGGACCCGTGCTCTGGGTTGCGATCATCGGGCTCGTCATGACGGGCGTCGCGCTCGCCTTCGCGGGCCGCCGCGTGGCGTTCCTCTACAAGCTCGCCACAAGCGGCCAGCCCGCCCCCGAACGGATCGAGTACGCCAAGGAGAACGCCGGCGCGGAGATCAAGGCCCAGCTGGTCGAGGTCTTCGGGCAGAAGAAGCTGCTCAAATGGACGCCGTCGGGCACCGCGCACTTCTTCGTGATGTGGGCGTTCTTCATCCTGGCGACGGTCTATCTCGAGGCGTACGGCGCGCTCATCCAGGGGGCCGTCACCGGCACTCCCGACTTCCACATCCCGCTGATCGGGACGTGGGCGATCCTCGGCTTCCTGCAGGACTTCATCGCGGTCGCGGCGCTCGTGGGACTGATCGCCTTCTCCGCGATCCGGATCAAGAACTCGCCGAAGAAGATGGGGCGCGATTCCCGGTTCTCCGGCTCGCATCTGGGCGGCGCCTGGCTCGTCCTCTTCATGATCTTCAACGTGATCTGGACGATGTTCCTCTTCCGTGGCGCGGCCGTGAACACGGGGAACTTCCCGTACGCGTCCGGCGCGTTCGCCTCGGAGCTGACCGCGAAGATCCTGCCGACCAGCGAGCTGCTGGAGGAGATCGGCCTCCTGCTGCACATCGGCGTCATGCTGGTGTTCCTCATCATCGTGGTGAACTCCAAGCACCTGCACATCTTCACCGCCCCGCTGAACGTGCTGTTCTCCCGCCGTCCCGACGGCCTGGGCGCGGCGCAGGAAATGCGCAGCGGCGGCAAGGTGCTGGATTTCGAGGAGGCCGACCCCGAGGTCGACGTCTTCGGCCGGGGCAAGATCACCGACACCTCTTGGAAGGGCTTCCTCGACTTCTACACCTGCACCGAGTGCGGTCGCTGCCAGTCGCAGTGCCCGGCCTGGAACACCGGCAAGCCGCTGTCGCCGAAGATGCTGATCATCGACCAGCGTGACTACGCCTTCCAGGTCGCTCCGTACCTCCTGGCGGGCGAGGAGCAGAAGGACTCGCACCCGCAGGACGTACTCGCCCTGCTGGAGAAGCCGCTGGTCGGTGAGGACGGCGTCATCCACCCGGATGTGCTGTGGTCCTGCACCAACTGCGGCGCCTGCGTCGAGCAGTGCCCGGTCGACATCGAGCACATCGACCACATCCTCGACATGCGCCGTTACCAGGTCATGATCGAGTCCTCGTTCCCGTCCGAGGCGGGCGTCATGCTCAAGAACCTCGAGAACAAGGGCAACCCGTGGGGCATGTCCGAGATGAAGCGGGCCGAGTGGATCGAGGAGCTCGACTTCGAGGTCCCGATCATCGACGAGAAGATGTCCGAGGACGTCGAGTACCTCTTCTGGGTCGGCTGCGCCGGCGCCCTGGAGGACCGGGCCAAGAAGACCACCAAGGCGGTCGCCGAACTGCTGCACATCGCCGGCGTGAAGTTCGGCGTGCTCGGCCCGATGGAGGCGTGCACGGGTGACCCGGCCCGCCGTCTGGGCATGGAGTTCCTGTTCAACATGCTCGCCCAGCAGAACATCGAGACGCTGAACGAGGCCGGGGTCAAGAAGATCGTCGCGACCTGCCCGCACTGCTTCAACACGCTCGCCAACGAGTACCCGCAGCTCGGCGGCGCCTACGAGGTCGTCCACCACACCCAGCTCCTGGCGCACCTCGTCGAGGAGGGCAGGCTCACCCCGATCACGCCGATCGAGGAGAAGATCACCTACCACGACCCCTGCTTCCTCGGCCGCCACAACAAGGTGTACGCGCAGCCCCGCGACATCATGGCGAAGGTGCCCGGCGTCCAGGCGCAGGAGATGCACCGCCACAAGGACCGCGGCTTCTGCTGCGGCGCCGGAGGCGCGCGCATGTGGATGGAGGAGCGGATCGGCAAGCGCATCAACACCGAACGGGTGGACGAGGCGCTGACCACCGATCCGGACACCGTCTCCACCGCGTGCCCGTTCTGCCTCGTCATGCTGGGCGACGCCATCAACGAGAAGAAGGCCAGCGGCGAGGCCAAGGAGACGCTGGAGGTCGTCGACGTGGCGCAGCTCCTGATCAAGTCCGTCAAGGGCGAGCCGGTCGTCGGCTGACGTGTAAGTGTTCGCGAATCATCGGCCCGGCCCTCTGGCCGGGCGACGAGACTATTTCAAACCCGGATGCCTGAGCGTGCTGTCATGATTCGACGGTCACCAGAATTCAGAACATTATCTCGTAATCTGGAACACCTCCGGGGCTTTGAAATGGCCGTACGGGGGCCGACGCCTACTTCACGTTCACCAACCGCCGTCGTCGCGAAACGGCGCGCCGCCCCCGAGAGCCTCCCGGCTATCGGGCCGGTATTGATTGTCCGAAGGCGAATTCGCAAGCCGAGCGAAGACGTCGATAGCCCGGGCCACCAATTCCTCGGCCTCCTCGCGGGTGGCACAGGCGGCTACTTCACGGCAGATCCCGCCTATGGCCTCGGTGACGATCGCGACAATCGCGCGGACGCCCAGTGCGTCATCCTGTCCGAGCGTATTCGCGCTCTCCCGCAACAGGGTGGAATTCTGCCGGAGCCAATCCTGGGTGATGCGGCGCATTCGCAGCCCGAACCCCGGGGGCGTGTCCCCGTCCGCGACGATTCGTACCACGTCACGGTGCTCCCAGGCGCCGAGCAGATAGGCCCGGGTCCCGGCGAGGAACAGCCGAAGTCCGTTAGTGACCCCAGCGGCCCGCACGGCCACGACCGTTTCCCGGGCGCGCGCCTCCTGGCTGCGCTGATACTTCAGCCAAATCGCGATGTAAACGTTGGTCTTACTGCCGTAGTGATAATAGAGAGAACCCACGCTCATGCCCGCGCGCTCGGTGATGTCACTCACACTCGTCGCAGAGAAGCCCTTTTTGACGAAAAGCTCGCGGGCCGCGTCCGCGAGCCTGCGGGCGGCCTCCGTCTGCAACCGCGCATCATCCAGATCGATGGTCACCTCGGTCTCTTCAGCCGCTCGGGGCGGCGCCCCTTGCTTTCTGGGCTTCGTACCGGCCTTCACCATATGCTCTCCGATCCAGGTCGAACCGATCTACTTACACCGGAAGGTCTGAATGGGATTCAGTCTATGACACTCACGTGGATCGATGACCCGGAACTCTCCAGGATCGTGATCTTTGCCCGCTCTGCTTGCTGCGCCTTGTGAAAGCCCGGCCTGATCTTGTAAGCGGTCGCGGCTGGGGCGACGGCAAGCATCTCCTCTACGCAGGGGTAGTACAGGATGCGGCGGTGTCCCCATGCGCGGCGGTGTGCGTACTCCCGCTCGTTGGTCGCCTTTGGCGGCTGGGTCCGAGCGGCGAGATCGTCGAGGACCTCCGGCCTGTTCACCTCGCCGATGCGGACGGCTAGCCATTCCGCCGCCGCAGCCAGCTGAGCCGTCACCCGGGTGAGATCGGCCACGGTACGTCGGACACGCAGCCCGGCTTGGGTTCCTCCGGGAGCCCTTTGCGGTCCAGCATGCGGTCGGTGCTCCATTCGACCGGCCGCCGCCGTGGCATCTGGCGGCCGTAGCGCCGCCTGTCCCTCCCGTCCGAGAGCGACGCATCGGGCTCGGTCATGGCGATCGCTTCGATCAGTTCGCCTGTCGCCATCCCAGACAGTAGGTGCTTCTTCTGCTCGGGCGCACCGAGGTCGGCTGGGGAGGGCAGGACGATGTCGCCTTGCAGCGCGAAGTTCGAGTTGAGCGCAGTGGCACCGACCCTGGCTCATCGGTCACGACAAGGCAATACCGGAAGTCGAGTTGACCGCTACCACCGAGCTCTTCTGGTGCGCCGGCTACGAACTCCCTGACCATCTCGCGGTAGCCGTCGTGCCTGCGTTCCGCGTAATTCGGAGCGGCTAGAGCTCGAAACCGGTGCTTGACCTGGGGAAACGCGTGGAGACACACCGGATGGGCGTTTCTCTAGTCCGCGCACAGGTCCGAGCTTAGGAAGGATCAGGAGAGAGCAGCGAGCTCGATGATCTGCTGGGGCGCAGCGATACCGAGTTTGGTCAGCAGGTCGCGGTGGACCTTGGTGGGCTCGGTGCGCTGACGGAAGCGGCCCGCGGGGCCATGGAAGGTACCGATCTGCAGACGGTTGAGGTGACGGCGAATGCTCACCCAGGTGTCGCCGACGGTGTTTTCGATGATGCGGACCAGCAGCAGGGCCAGCCAGCACAAGATGACATGGGCGCGGATACGTTCCTCGCGGCGGTGGTAGACGGGCCGCAGATCGATGATCGACTTCATGTCGCGCCAGCCGCGCTCGACCTGCAAAAGCTGCTTGTAGCCGACGGCGATGTCGGCGGCCGGTAGATGCGGGTCCGAGCAGCGCAGCAGGTATTTGCCGTCCAGGTTGGCCTCAGCGTTGATCGCGCGGGCGTTGATCCGTAAGCGCCCGCCGGGGGTGGTGCGCAGATAGCGGTTCAGCGCGGGCCTGGCGCTGATCTTCCCGCGTAGCTCGGCCCGTTTGATCACGCTCAGCGTGTCGGAGCCGTCGATCAGCTCGCGCAGTTGGGTGATGAGTTGCTCGCGGACGTGGGCGTCGCGGGCGGCCGCCTCGGGGTTGTGGCAGATCACGAACCGTTCGTGCTCGCTGACCTTGACCTCTTTGATGCGCATGTTCGCGGTGATGTCGGCGTAGCGGCCCTGCCGCGACAGCGCGGTGGTGATCTCGGGGCTGTCGGAGCGCAGCTTCTCGCCGATGATGTAGTGATGATCGCCCCTGCGCAGGTAGCGGCGGTTGGCCGCGGAGGCGAACCCGCGGTCGGCCACCCACACGATCTTGGACAGGGTCCAGTCCCGCATGTCGTCCTTGACCTGCCGGATCAACGCTGAATCGGAGGCGTTGCCCGGCCAGGACCATACCCGGACCGGGATGCCGGAGCGGGTGACGGCCATGCCGATGACGATCTGCGGCAGGTCGTCGCGGGAGTCCTTGGACTTGCCGTAGGTGCGAAATCCGGCCCTGTCCTGCTCGCCGTCGCCGTCGCCGTCGGATGCGGATGCGGATGCGGATGCGGGTGGGGAGACCGGCAGTCCGTGCTCGTCGCGAGCGATCGGCTCGTCGGCCTCGTCGAGTTCGAAGTAGGTGCTGGTGGTGTCGAAGAACAGCAGGTCCACCTCCAGATTGAGCTGGTTGGCGACCTGGTTGTAGATCTCGGCCTCCAGTCGTTCGCGGACGTCGTGTAGCCAGTCCATGGCCCGGTAGCAGGCGTCGTCGCTGGT
Source organism: Streptosporangium album (assembly GCF_014203795.1). Lineage (NCBI taxonomy): Bacteria > Bacillati > Actinomycetota > Actinomycetes > Streptosporangiales > Streptosporangiaceae > Streptosporangium > Streptosporangium album. The sequence goes on from NZ_JACHJU010000007.1 coordinate 164,747, forward strand.
TGACGAGCCCCGCATTTTCCGGACACCGGAGTAAATGAATCATATCACGCCGCCGTGCTATTCGTCAGCCATTCATCGAGCACTTCGACGGGAGGTCTGTATCCCAACGCGGAGTGCAGCCTCCTGGAGTTGTAGAAGCCCTCGATGTACCGAATGACGGCACGACGCGCTTCCGCGCGGGTGGCGAACGACCGATGGTGCACCAGCTCGGTCTTCAGCTTTCCAAAGAACGATTCAGCCATCGCGTTGTCGAAACATATCCCGGTTCTCCCCACCGATCTCCGAATCCCGCGCCTTTCGAGTACCTGTCCGAACTCAGCCGAGGTGTACTGGCTTCCCCTATCAGAATGGAATATCGCATCCACCGGAAGGGGAATGCGCTGCGCGGCCATCTCGATCGCCGCGCACACCAAACTCGCCGGATAGCGCATATCGATCGACCACCCGATAACCGACTTGGAGAAACAATCGACGACCGTGGCCAAGAACAGCGGCCCCTCGCCGGTGTCGATCTGTGTGATGTCGCCGACCATTTTGGCGCCGGGCGCCGACGCGGTGAAGTCCCGCCCGACCAGGTCAGCGATCGGATCGGCCTGCGCGTCGGCCACGGTGAGCCCCCGACGCCGCTTGACCTGCACCGGAACCAGCCCCATCTGCCGCATGAGCCGGCGTACCAGCTCGTCGTCGACCACCTGGCCCGAGCGCAGCAGCTCGGCGTGCACCCGCCGGTAGCCGTAGGTACGGCCCGATTCGTCGAAGATTTCCTGAATTCTTTCCGCGAGCTCGTGTCGGCGTTGTTCGGTGACCGACGGCGGGCGATCCTTCCATTCGTAGTATCCCGAGGTCGACACATGGAGAAGACGGCACATCATGGCCACGGGAAAGTCGGCCTCCTCCGCACGGACGAGCGTGTACCGCTCGCTTACCGCTGCTCTTTCGCGAAGAAGGCGGCACATTTTTTTAGGAAGGCGTTTTCTTGTTCGAGCTCGGCGATCCGGCGTTCCATCTCACGGATCCGCGCTCGCTCCGCGGCGTCCCGCGCCTGCTCGGTGTTCCCCGACCGGCGACGCTTTTCCTTGCTCACCCAGTTCCGTACGGTCTCCCGTGAAACCCCGAAATCCTTCGCGGCCTGTCCGATCGTCACCTGATCGTCCAAGACAGCTTTGACGACTTCGTCCTTAAACTCCTGGGCGTAGTTCTTTCCTGCCACGTACCCGTTCCTTCCAGATCAGTGAGTCATTGTCCGCAACCGGCGTTCACGCTGGGTGACAGCTGCTTGTGAGCTTGCTCCCGGTGGAAGAGGACGAGCGCCGCGGCGACGATACCGCCGATCTTCCAAGGGCACTTGCTGACGTTCCGCAGTGCCTTGAACCGCATCTTGAGCTGGGCGTTCGCTCGTTCGGCGAGGGCTCGGAGCGCACCGTGGACCTTGTTGTACTGGATCTGATCGTCGGTGAGTGTGCCACCCGAGACCTCTTGTACGGCAGGCGAAACCCCATACCCGCATCGACGTAGCCGAGGTCGGCCAACGTGATCAGCCCGTCCTCGGCGGCCTTGGCCAGCGGGTCGAGGAGGCCGTGCAGGCGGGCACAGGTGAGATCGTGTTTCACGACCGGGCCGTACCTCAGAAGTCCACAGCGGGTCGCCGCCGGGGCTGGACAGGACCTGAATGTTGCCGCCGTGCTGCTTGTGTTTTCCACTCCACCACAGGTCGGCGCCGTTCGGGCCCAGGGCGCGGCAGCGGTCGGTTTCGATCTGATCGAAACCGACCGCTGCCGCGCCCTGGGCCCGAACGGCGCCGACCTGTGGTGGAGTGGAAAACACAAGCAGCACGGCGGCAACATTCAGGTCCTGTCCAGCCCCGGCGGCGACCCGCTGTGGACTTCTGAGGTACGGCCCGGTCGTGAACACGATCTCACCTGTGCCCGCCTGCACGGCCTCCTCGACCCGCTGGCCAAGGCCGCCGAGGACGGGCTGATCACGTTGGCCGACCTCGGCTACGTCGATGCGGGTATGGGGTTTCGCCTGCCGTACAAGAGGTCTCGGGGTGGCACACTCACCGACGATCAGATCCAGTACAACAAGGTCCACGGTGCGCTCCGAGCCCTCGCCGAACGAGCGAACGCCCAGCTCAAGATGCGGTTCAAGGCACTGCGGAACGTCAGCAAGTGCCCTTGGAAGATCGGCGGTATCGTCGCCGCGGCGCTCGTCCTCTTCCACCGGGAGCAAGCTCACAAGCAGCTGTCACCCAGCGTGAACGCCGGTTGCTGACAATGACTCACTGACCTGAGCGGAACGGCGCTTCGCTGGCGAGGCGACGGTGGTCGAATGGTGCAGGTGTCCGTCTACCGCCCACAGCACAAGATGAGCGATGCTCTGGACATCCTTGCCCTGAATGTCATGCGGCATCCCGTCGAGCCCAAGAAGGCCACCGATCCAGTGGTCTCCGGGGATCGCACAGACATGATGTGGGTGGCGGATCACGGATTGGTGCTCAGGGTCACCACGTCCGAGTCGGCGAAGGACGCGCTCGACGCGGTCGTCCGGGGGCTTCACGTTTCACAGGCCCCTGCCTAGAGCGTAGGCGCGTTGGTCCATGTGCGACTGATCAGAGCGGCCATGCCCGGAACTGCTGATGCAGTTCGGGTAGGCGTACTGGCGTCGTGCCCGTTGCGTGCCCGTCAGGAAGGCGATCAAGGGGGACTCACGGGGAATGACGGGTATTCGAAGCGCTCCCCCGCAGGTCAGCGTTCCCCCAGCTCAACACCCAGCCTCGCCAGAGACTTCCCAAGCTGACAGCGCGGGTTCGATTCCCGTCACCCGCTCCACGATTTCTCAGACAAGCACATCTGGCAACAGTCTGAACGCCGACACATGCCGAGGCCGGATCAGCGTGAAGTCACGGCGGTCGATCGTGGCAATCTGCGTGACGCCTAGACGCTCCGCGATGGCAACCACGGACACATCAGCCGGGTCGAGACGAGCGTCCTTGTAAAGCCGGACGAGTTCAGCCATGCGCCGTACATCGGCAGCAAGCAGATCGACCAACTCGAACTCTTCGGTCACGAGATCAAGAAACTGTGCATGTACGGCAGGCCCCATGTGCCTGTTGATCGTCCAACCAGCTTCAATCAAGACCGTCGAGGGCAGGAGGAGTGGTCCCTCCAGCTCCTCCAGGAGCCGCACACATGAGGCATGGTGCTTGTCATCTCGATCGACGACAGCTATCAGGGGGCCGGTGTCCAGGAGCGTGGCGGTCATACTGACCGATTGAACCGCTCCGCCAGCAGATCTTCGACCCGTTCCGACAGATCGCCTTCGCCGGATGCGCCAATTCCAGCGATCGACAGACGACGACGTCGAACCGGCTCAGACAGTTCTTCGTCCGCCGTCTCAGCCAGTTCTGGATCTGTCTTCACCAAGCGCAGGAGACGACGCGCCTGGTCCGGCGAAAGCCGGTCCACCAGGTGATGAAGCTCCTCATGCGCATGTCCGGCGCTCATGACCACGAGTCTACGCAAGCGGTTCCGCTTGCGACAGCGACACCGCTACACCCAACGGCCTGGTACGGGCCGACCCGCTGTCCTCCGAATCGCCAGGAGATCTCTCGACGTCGAGACTTCGCGCCAGATGCGTGCTAGAACAGGCGGGGAACCACGGTCACTCACGGGGACTCACGGTCAACCGACCCGCCTTGGCCTGCACCCCCGTTTTCCCAGCTCAGAGCACCAAGTCAGTAGATGATTCCCAAGCTGATAGCGCGGGTTCGATTCCCGTCACCCGCTCCATGCTTCAAGACCCACAGGAAGAGACTCGCCACTCGGGCCTTGATCTTTTCTGAGCCTGCTCTCGCTCGCGCGTCAGATCAGTTGATCTTGGCCCCAGCGAAGGGCGGATCATCGCACTCACGACTGACCTGAAGCCCAGCTCAACCAGTTCCGAAGGGTTGAGCTCGTGGCTTTGAGCACGGCGGAGTCGTGCGGTGGCGCAGGCCAGATCTGCAGGAGATAGTGATCGACCGCTACGTCCGAGGTGTCCGCCTCGTACGCCTCATCCATCCCTCGTCCGTGGTATCTCAGGCGGTACGTTCCGGGACCGGCAGGCAGCGGCGGGAGATGATAGGTCGCCTCATCTCCCCACTCCACCAGCGAGAACCGGCCGGTCAAGGACTCAAAACTGATCTCCGCCACATCCTCGTAACCCTCAAGATCTGCTATTGGATCACGGTCCGCAACGGCCACCGTGAAGTCCACGACACCCGTATGGAGACCAGGGCCCCGGCGTTCCCGGGTTCTGATGCGGTATGGCGACGTTGAGCGTTTGGCCAGGTGGAAGACGAAAGAGCGCGACTTCTGCTGATCTTTCAGGTCTCAAATCCGAAGATCACCGCAGGAGTCGCGCTCGTGTCCCCATCTTCCCTGACCAGCTCTCCTCCCGCCGCTACTCTTGACCAGCTCACCGACCTGGCATTGTGGGAATCCGAACTGACGGCTGATCCGGTCGTGGTGGAATCAGCGTTGATGCGCCGGTTGGCGGCCGTACCTGAGCGGCGCTCAGCCTGCGGGCTGCGGCATCCGCTGGTGGTCATCTTGACGTTGACGGCGTGCGCAACGCTCGTGGTCGGCGGCGACAGCGTCGCGGCGATCCGGCAGTGGGCCGCCAGGACCTCGCAAGCAGTGCTGGAGCGGCTGGGCGCCTACCACGATCCGTTCACCGGCCTGTTCATCGTGCCCAGCGAGCGGACCTTCCGTCGGGTCCTCGCCGACCTGGACGCCGACGCGCTGGACACGGCGATCAGCGGTTATGTGGCCGAGGTGGTCCGTCAAGTGGCGCCGGTGCCGCCGATTCCCGACACCCCGGGCCGGTCGAGCGCGAGCAGCGGCGCGCAGCCCAGCGACAGGACACCCATCCCGCCCCGGCCGGGCTACTGCCCGGCGCCGCCCTCGATGGCAAGGCCTGTCGCGGCGCCCGGACCGAGCAGGGCGGGCGGGTCTTCCTGATCGGGGCGATCAGCCACGAGCACGGCGTAATCCTGGGCCAATGCCAGGTCGCCGACAAACGTGGGGAGGGACCCGCCGCCCGTGCCCTGCTGGCCCGGCTGGACGCGGCCGGGATGGTGCTGACCCTGGACGCGCTGCACACCACCAAGGCCACCGCCCGCCTGATCACCCAGCATCTGGACGCCCACTACATCCTCATTTTGAAGGGCAATCAGCCGCTGGCCCGCGCCGCCGCCCAAGCCCTGTTGACCGGCCCGGACACCGACTGGACCGCGACCACCGCCACTGACGACGACCATGGGCACAACCGCACCGAACGCCGTACCATCCGCACCGCCGAAGCAGACGACGCCCTGTTCCCCGGTGCCCGCCAAGCCTTCCGGCTCCGCCAAGCCTTCCGGCTCCGCCGCGACGTCGGCGACCTGGACGGCGTCTGGACCAGCAAGGAGATCGTGTACGGCATCACCGGCATGCCCACCACGCTGGCCGGGCCCGCCCAGCTCAACCATTACGAACGCGCGCACTGGGGAGTGGAGATATGTCAAGCAGTCTGCGCCTACGGAAGGTGGAACTTCGGGTTGTCGGCGAATCGTGGGTGGACGCGGGTGGTCCGGCCGCAGGCTCGGTCGAACCGGTCACGTAGTTGTGCGAGGGTGGCGGGGTCGGCGTGGACGATCCAGCGGTGGGGCGGCCGGGTCTCCTGACGGCCGGTGATGTGGCCGAGGGTGATCCAACGGCGCAGCGTGCTGTGGGCCATGCTCAGCTCGGCGGCCAGGTCGGGCAACCACCATTCATACTCGCGCGGGGCGTCGTCGGGGTGGACGGGCCGGGGCTCGCGGCGGTAGGCGATCGGGTGGCCGCTGCGCCGGAGAATCTCCATCACAGTGATGTGGCCAATCCGGCCGTGATCCTTGGCCGGGTGAAACCCCTCGGCGTTGAGCGTTTCGGCGATGGTGGCGGGGTGCAGGCCGCAATCGGCCAGTTCACGGACACGAGCGGCGAGTTGAGGGTAGTAGCTCAGATCGTCGAACCGGCGGATCGGGCGACGGATAACGGCCTGGGTGGTGCGCCCACCGGCCCAGGTGAGGGTGACATCGACCAGTTCGCTGCGGCCGCGCACCTCGACGGTGACCTCCTCGACGACCGCGCGAATGATCTCCTTGCGGTCGGCGTCGGTGGTCGTCGCAGCTCGCCACAGCGCCGGCAGATCGGCGGCCAGAGCGGTGATGGTGGCCTGTTCGGCCGGGGTGAGAACGGCCGGAGTGCTCTGGGCGAACCGGTGGTAGTCCTCGCTCAGTTGCTGCCGGGCCGCCAGCGCCTGCTCCCACTCCTTCTCCAGCTGGCGCACTACCAGGCGTTTTTCGGGTTCGGCCAGGCGGTAGCAGCGCCGAGCGCGCTGCACGTTGATCTCGGCGCGTTCCAGGCGTTGACGCCAGATCCGCTCCAGCGCGGCCCGGTTGGCGACGATCTGCTCGGCGGCCCGCAACGAGACCTGGAGGGCGGCCGGGGCCAGCGCGGCCAGGACCTCACCGGCGACGAAGTCGTCCAGGCATCTGCCGCGCAGATGCTGGCACAGCGGGCCGCCCCACTCGGCTCGCGCGCCGGCGCAGTCGTAGTTCGCCCGCGGCGTCGAGCCGCCGCCGACGCGGTTGACGTGGTAGGCCACCGTCATCCGCCGCCGGCACCGGCCACAGCGCACCAGCCCGGCCAACAGAGCAGGACCCTCACGGGCTGGGCCTGGAGCCGCGGGCTGAGGCCGGTTGGCCGCCAGCCGTTCCAGATTACGGTGGTAGTGCTCGACGCTGATGTAGGCCGGCAGCGCTCCTTCGATCATCGCCAGCCACTGATCCGGCTTTTGGACGGTCCGGCCGCTCTTGGGCCGGCCGGGGACCTGCCGGAAAGAGTCGACCCGGCGGCGGCCGTAGACGTAGATTCCAGCGTAGATCGGGCTGTTGAGCAGGCAGGTCAGCGTGGCGCGGGCCGGACGACGCCAGACGACCTCGCCCTTGTCCAGCCCTGAGCGTGCCCGCATGCCGATCTCGATGCCGTGCTCGACGAGGTAGCGGGTCACGCCTTGAATCGTGCCGATCCGGTCGAACATAGCGAAGATCAACCGTACGACGGCCTGCACCTGCTCGTCGGGGTCCAAGACCACCTCACCAGACGGGCGGCGCCAATACCCCAGCGGCAGCGCGATGGCCAACTCCCCACGGCGGGCCTTGTTGACCCGCCCGGCCTGCATCCGCTGTTTGATCAGGTGAAGTTCAGCCTCCGACATCGTCCCTTTCAGCCCCAGCAGCAGCCGATCGTTGTAGTCCGCCGGGTCGTACACCCCGTCGGTATCGGCCAGCAACGCACCCGACAACGCGCACAATTCCAGCAGCTGATACCAGTCTCTCCCTGATCGCGCCAGGCGCGACATATCGATGCCCAGCACCAGCCCGACATGGCCCAAGCTAATCTCGGCTACCAGCTGCTGAAACCCCACACGATCCACCGCGCTTGTCCCGGACTTGCCCAGATCGTCGTCGATCACCATCACCCGGCAGGCCGCCCACCCGAGTGCGACCGCCCGATCTACCAGGGGGCTTGTTCGTGAATAACTGTCAGAGTTGATCTGCGGGACCGGGTCGACGGTGAGACGCTGGAGCATGACCGCCTCTTCGAAGGAAGATGTACCCGCAGCCGAGCTGCGGGCCAAGTTCGAGCAGATCCTGCCGCACCTTGACGAGCGGTGCCGTCGCCTCTACCTGGCCAGCGAGGCCGCCGTGCTCGGCCATGGCGGGATTGCCCTGGTGGCCGCAGCCTCCGGCATCAGTACCGCCACCATCGCGCGTGGCATCATCGAGCTGGAGACGCACCCCGCGCCGACCCGCCGCATCCGGGCCTCGGGCGCCGGGCGCAAACCGCTGACAGTCACCGACCCCGGCCTGCTACCGGCCCTTGAGTCACTGATCGAGCCGCACACTCGCGGCGACCCCGTCTCCCCACTGCGCTGGACCACGCTGTCGCTGCGCAGCCTGGCCCATGCCCTTTCCGCGCAGAAGCATCCGATCGGTGCCACAACCGTCGGCCACCTGCTGCACGGCCTGGGCTACAGCCTGCAGGGCACGGCCAAGACCACCGAAGGCACCCGGCATCCGGATCGCGACGCCCAGTTTGCCCATCTCAACGCCACCGCCGCCGCCTTCCTCGACGACGACCAGCCGGTGATCAGCATCGACACCAAAGCCAAAGAGTGGCTCGGCAACCGCGACCGGCCTGGACGTACCTGGCAACCGGGAAAGAACCCGATCAAGGTGGACAGCCACACCCTCGTCACCAGCGACCAGCCAGTGGCCATCCCCTACGGAATCTACGACCTCGCCACCAACAGCGGCTGGGTCAACGTCGGAACCGATCACGACACCGCCGAGTTCGCGGTGGAGTCCGTCCGCCGCTGGTGGCGACGCCGCGGTTGTCTCGACCACCCGCACGCCACCCGGCTGTTGATCACCGCGGACGCCGGTGGCTCCAACAACCCCCGCTACTGGACATGGAAGAAGCAACTACACGACTTCGCCCGCGAGAGCGGCCTTGAGATCACGGTCTGCCACTTTCCTCCCGGCACTTCGAAGTGGAACAAGATCGAGCACCGGATGTTCTGCCACATCACCGCCAACTGGCGTGGCCGCCCGCTGACCAGCTACCAGGTCGTCATCGAGACGATCGCCGCGACGACAACAGAGGCCGGACTGAGAGTCAGCGCCGAACTGGACACCGGCAACTACCCACTGGGCACCGCCGTCACGCCCGCCGAGTTCCATGCCCTGCCGATCACACCCGATGCATTCCACGGCGACTGGAACTACACCCTGGCCCCCACCCCTCCCAGACTTTCCGAAGAAGCCGAGACCAACCAACCGATCGATCCGGACGTGACCTGGATGCTCACCGATCCGGCCCTGACCGGCATGCCGCGCTCGGACTTCGCCCGCCTGGTGCAGATCTCGGAGCCCTACTGGGACGCGCTGGCAGAGGCGGCCTTTCAACGCCGTTTCCACCGCCCGCGCCGCTACCTCCATCCGCAGACCAGCAGCCTAGATCACTTCCACCGGCTCCTGACCGCTTTACTCCGTCGCCGCAAGGCCGCGACCAGCACCCTCCTAGCCCGCCTGCTGGGCGTCACCCGCACCAACCTGTCCAACCAGTTCCAAGATGGCCACCGGATCCTCGACCTGCACAAAATCTCCGTCACGCCGATCCCCGGATCGCCCGCACGTACGCTCGAGCAACTGCAAGATCGTATTACGTCCGCCGATGACTGCCCCGCAGATCAACTCTGACAGTTATTCACGAACAAGCCCCCGGCCAGATCGAGAACTGCCAGGTGATGCCGATGCTCACCTACGCCTCCTCAGCCGGACACGCCTTCGTCAACCGGCGGCTGTACCTTCCCCGAAGCTGGGCCGGTGACGGTGCCCGGCGTGCGGTGGCAGGCGTCCCCGAGCAGGTCGTCTTCGCCACCAAACCGCAGCAGGTGATCGACATGCTCACCGAGGAGATGGCCGCCGGCACCCCGTTCCGCTACTTCGCCGCCGACTCCGGTTACGGCCGCGACCCGGGCTTGCGCGCGTTCTGCCATACCCGGCAGATCGCCTACGTGATGGCCGTTCCCGTCGACCTGCCCGTCCTGAAGCTGCGAGGCGGCACCGAACCGGTCGGTCATGTACTGGACCGGCTCCTGGCCCAGGCGAACCCGGGCCGGTGGGAGCGCCGCTCGTGCGGCAACGGCACCAAGGGGGTGCGCGCCTACGACTGGACGGCCGTGTCCGCGACGTTGGCCGAGCAGCGGCCCGCTGACGGCCACGCCCACACGATCGTGATCCGTCGCAGCATCAGCGACCCGGCCGAGGTCGAGTTCTTCCTGGCCCATGCCCCCACCGGCACCCCCGTCACCGAACTCATCGGCGTCGCCGGAGCGCGGTGGAAGATCGAAGAGAACAACGAGACCGGCAAGGACTTGCTCGGTCTGACCCAGTATCAGGTCCGTAAATGGGATGGCTGGCACCGGCACGTCAGCACCGTCATGCTCGCCTTGGCCTTCCTCGCCGTCAGCCATGCCCACCTCGATGACCACCGGTCCTGCCCCGAGCAGGCGTTCCCTGTCATCGGCGCCGGGTCTGAGCAGGGAAAAGGCCATCGTCTCCGGGAGCGTCCGAGCTGATGCCGATCCGGCTGATCCGGCCCTCTGTCGCCGAGATCCGCCGCGTCCTGGCCCGGATCCTCATCCCCGCAGCCAATGCCATCGGCCATGTCCTGGCCTGGTCTTTCTTCCGGCAGGCCCATCAGACCCGTGCCCTGGTCAACCACTACCGCCGACGAGGAGATCCACTCCCTCAAAATCTACGGATGTAGTACTCGTCTCGACCCGGCTGATGTGTCCGTGGTTGCCATCGCGGAGCGTCTAGGCGTCACGCAGATTGCCACGATCGACCGCCGTGACTTCACGCTGATCCGGCCTCGGCATGTGTCGGCGTTCAGACTGTTGCCAGATGTGCTTGTCTGAGAAATCGTGGAGCGGGTGACGGGAATCGAACCCGCGCTGTCAGCTTGGGAAGCTGATGTTCTGCCATTGAACTACACCCGCAGCGGTCTGCCGCGCCCACTACTGTAGCGGAACTTCGGGCAACTCTCGCAGTCCGCCGGCAGGGTTTCTTGGTCTGCCCGGGACGCGGCGTTGGTAGGTTGCCTCACGTGCTGCTTTCCGATCGTGACATCGCCGCCGAGATCGAGTCCGGCAGGGTCAAGCTTGACCCTTTCCAGCCGGAGATGATCCAGCCGTCCAGTGTCGACGTGCGTCTGGACCGTTACTTCAGGGTCTTCGAGAACCACCGGTATCCGCACATCGACCCGGCGGTCGAGCAGCCCGACCTCACGCGGATGGTCGAGCCCGATGGAGACGAGCCGTTCATCCTGCATCCCGGTGAGTTCGTGCTGGCCAGCACCTACGAGGTCATCAGCCTTCCGGACGACATCGCCTCGCGGCTGGAGGGGAAGAGCTCGCTGGGGAGGCTCGGCCTGCTCACCCACTCCACCGCGGGTTTCATCGACCCCGGCTTCAACGGGCACGTGACCCTTGAGCTCTCCAACGTCGCGACGCTGCCCATCAAGCTCTGGCCTGGGATGAAGATCGGCCAGTTGTGCATGTTCCGGCTCAGTTCGCCCGCCGAACACCCCTACGGCTCGCAGAAGTACGGCTCGCGGTACCAGGGGCAGCGGGGGCCGACGCCGAGCCGTTCCTATCTGAACTTCCACCGGACCCGCGTCTGAGAGGTGCGGAGGCGGACGATCACGACGGCGGCTCATGGGACTGCCGTGACCGAAATCACTGCGCCTGCGGCGTTCCCGGGCCGCATGAGGTTCCCGGCGCTCCGGAGCCCCGCGAAACCGGCCGTGACGGGGCGGCGGTGCAGAGGATGGCAGGCCGGTCATCCCTCCGGGGAAGAACCACGTCTATGCTCAGTTTCCGCATAACATGGCCCAAAACCAGCAAAACGGTCATCGGAAAGATGCCGCCAACGCTGCCTCAAGCCGGGTGTCGCCAGGTATACGTCGGGTAGCGACAGCTGGAAGAGTAGGCGTCTAGCGGGCGAAGTTCGTATTTCCGCTGGTAACCCGTACCCTTCTCTGCGGACTATCCCCGCACATCTGGAGAACGACGTGCGCCTGCGTCTCACGCCTAGTGAGGACAGCTACTACGACTTGTTCGCCGACTCGGCGAACAACCTCGTCACAGCGTCCCGTCTGTTGGTAGAGATCATCAGCGACGGATCGGACAGGGAAGCCCTGGCCGAGAAGATGCGCGCCTGCGAGCACGCCGGTGACGAACGCACCCATGCGATCATGAACCGGCTGAACGAAAGCTTCATCACCCCTTTCGACCGGGAGGACATCTACCGCCTCGCGTCGAACCTCGACGACGTGATGGACTACATGGAGGCCGCTGCCGACCTCATCGTCCTGTACCAGATCGACCACCTCCCCAAGGAGGTCGTCCGTCAGGTCGAGGTCCTGGAGCGCGCCGCCGAACTGACCGCCGAGGCCATGCCCCGGCTGCGCTCGATGAGAAACCTGAACGAGTACTGGATCGAGATCAACCGGCTGGAGAACCAGGCTGACCAGGTTTACCGGCGCCTTCTCGCCAAGCTCTTCGGCGGGGAGTACGACGCGTTGACCGTCCTCAAGATGAAGGAGGTCATCGATCAGCTTGAGATGGCCGCCGACGCCTTCGAGCACGTGGCCAACACGATCGAGTCGATCGCGGTCAAGGAAAGCTGAGTGGACCTCACGCTCGCACTCGTCATCGGCGTGGTGGTCGTGGCGTTGGCGTTCGACTACACCAACGGCTTCCACGACGCAGCCAACGCGATCGCCACCTCGGTCTCGACGCGTGCGCTGACGCCGAGGGCCGCCTTGTTCATGGCCGCGGCGATGAACTTCCTGGGTGCCCATCTGGGCACTCAGGTGGCGGCGACCGTCGGTAAGGGCATCATCGACGCCCCACAGGGCAGCCACGGTCTGGTGATCGTGGGGGCCGCCCTGGTCGGCGCGATCACCTGGAACCTCATCACCTGGTACTTCGGCCTGCCGTCCTCCAGCAGCCACGCCCTGATCGGTGGTCTGGTCGGCTCGGCGCTCGCCTCGTCCAGCAACGTCCACTGGGACGGGGTGGTGGACAAGGTCGTCATTCCGATGATCCTCTCCCCGGTGCTCGGCTTCCTCCTGGCCGCGATCATCATGATCGCCATCCTGTGGGGCTTCCGTCACTCCCAGCCGGCGAAGACCAATCGGGGCTTCCGCCACGCGCAGACCATCTCGGCCGCTGCCATGGCTCTCGGCCACGGCCTGCAGGACGCGCAGAAGACCATGGGTGTGATCTTCCTGGCACTCGTGGTCGGGGGATACCAGAACGACGGCGACCCGATCCCCCAGTGGGTCATCCTGTCCGCCGCGACGGCCATCTCCCTGGGCACCTACGCGGGTGGCTGGCGGATCATGCGGACGCTCGGCCGCCGGATCATCGCGCTCACCCCTCCGCAGGGATTCGCAGCCGAGGCGGCCGCCGCCACCGTCCTCTACACCGCCGCCATCGGTTTCGGCGCACCCATCTCCACGACGCACACGATCACCAGTGCGATCATGGGCGTGGGGGCGACCAAACGGCTGTCCGCGGTGCGCTGGGGCGTCGCGGGCAACATCGTGACCGGCTGGATTCTGACGATCCCGGCCGCCGCGCTGGTCGCCGCGCTGACCTACTACGCGCTCCACTGGATGGTCGAGTAGCCATCATCACCGAACGCCGGCCGGGGGTTCCCGGCCGGCGTTCTCCCGTTCCGGCGCACGACCGCTCCGCCGTAGGGGGTCGCCTCCGGTGTTATCTCCGGTACATGACGTCGACGTCCCACCGGGTGAAACCCAGCTTCTCGTAGAGATGGATCGCCGCGGGGTTGCTCTCGTCCACGTACAGCATGACCTGGGCCAGGCCCCGTGACCTGAGATGGGACAGGCCCGCCAGGGTCAGCGATCTGCCCAGCCCGCCACCCTGCTCGGCGGGATCCACGCCGACCACGTAGACCTCGCCGATCGGCTCGTGCCCATGGCCGCCGTCGCCGTGCACCTTGGTCCAGTGGAAGCCGACCAGCCGCCCGCCGCCCGCCGTGCCGTCCCCATCCGCCGTGCCGCCGCCCGCCGTGCCGTCACCGCCGCTCTCCGCCTCCGTGTCGCCGCCGCCGTCTCCGCTCCCGCCCGGCCGCTCCGCCAGGAAGAAACCCGCCGGGTCGAACCACGGCTCCTGCTCGCGTCGTTTCAGGTCGTCCAGCGTCCACGCGCCCTGCTCGGGGTGGTGGGCGAAGGCCTTGGCGTTGAGCGCCACCCAGGCCTCCTCGTCGGAGGACCCGGGCACGAAGGCGCGCAGCCGTACGCCCTCGGGCAGTTCGAAGGCGGGGATCGCCGCGAACAGCGAGCGGCGCATCTGCCAGAGTGACCTGATCTTGGTGAACCCCGTCGACAAGGCGAGGGCCTCGGCTCCCGGGTGCCCGCCGTGCGCCCACAGGCGCAGCCGCCCCCCTGTCTGCTCCAGTACGGCCTGCAGCAGGTGCCGTCCGTGGCCCTGCCCGCGGAACGCGGGGTGGACCACCAACTCCCCGCTGGGTCCTTCGACCGGATCGGTCGGATCCACGTGGGCGTAGCCGGCCAGGTCGTCTCCGACGTACAGGAGCACGGCTCCCGCCCGGTCGTCGCCGCCGTAGCGCAGGTGCAGCATCACGTGTTCGTTGAGCGGCCTGACGCCGTCGGCCTCCGTGGCGGCCTCGACCACCGCGAGAACGGCGGCCACCTCCCGCTCGTCCAGTCGTCCTCGGTGTTCCACGTGCGCGTTCATGTTCTGGACTCTAGGCGGACCCGGACGTCACCGGATCGTCGGGTGCTGGCAAAAAGCGCCATCTTCTCGTCAGGTGAATCGTTACCTCTCGGACATTCCCTGCATAGATTGTCGCCCTAATGTCGTGTTCCATGATGTCTCGTTCCCTCCAGAGGCTGGTCCTTGCCGGTGCCCTCGCCGGCGTCGGTCTCGCGCTCGCGACGGTCCCGGCCGAGGCCGGCGGCAAGCCCGCCGAACCTGTCGCCAAGACCGTTCCGGTCCGTCTTCTCTCCCTGAACGACTTCCACGGCAACCTGGAGCCGCCGACCGGCTCGTCCGGCCGCATGGTCGACGAGAACGGTGCCACGGTGGACGCCGGTGGAGCCGCCTACATCGCCACGCACCTCAAGCAGCTCTCCGACAAGAACACGCTCAAGGTCGCCCAGGGCGACCTGATCGGCGCCAGCCCCCTGCTCTCCGCGGCCTACCACGACGAGCCGTCCGTCGAGTTCCTCGGCAAGATCGGCATCACCGCCTCCGCCGTGGGCAACCATGAGTTCGACGAGGGCTACTCCGAGCTCAGGCGCATCATGCACGGCGGCTGCCACCCGGTGGACGGCTGCTCGCCCGCAGGTGAGTGGAAGGGCGCGGACTACAGCTACCTCGGCGCCAACGTGATCTTCAAGCGGCCGGGCGCGGCCTCCGCGCAGGCGGAGAAGGAGACGCTCGCCGCGCTCGGCGGCCAGAACACGGCCGCGTTGCGCGGCCTGCTGAAGAACTATGGCATCCCCGCGCTGCCCCCGGTCGCCATCCGCTGGATGAACGGCGTGCCGATCGGCTTCATCGGCCTGGTCACCCAGACCACCCCCAACATCGTCACCGCCGAGGGCATCAAGGACCTGGAGTTCATCGACGAGGTCAAGGCCGCCAACGTCGCCTCCAAGCTGCTCAAGCTGGTCGGTGTCAAGGCCCAGGTCGTGCTGGTGCACGAGGGCGACCAGGTCACCGCGGGCCAGTCGCCCGACGCCTGCGCCACCCAGCCGGGCGCGGGCAACCGGATCGCCACCCAGGTGGACGCCGAGATCGACATGATCCTCAGCGGCCACTCCCACCAGGCCTACCTGTGCAAGGTGTCCGACCCCAAGGGCGGCACGCGCCTGTACAGCCAGGGCGGCTCGTTCGGCCGGGTGATCACCAAGGTCGACTTCCAGGTGGACGTCAGGACCCGCGACGTCGTGCGCTCCTCGGTCGTGGCCGACAACCAGATCGTGACCCGGACGGTCACCCCCGACAAGGAGATCTCGGACTTCGTCGTGGAGCGGCAGAAGGATGTCGCTTCGGTGGCCGACAAGCCGATCGGCAGGATCACCGCCGAGATCACCAACGCCGCGTCCGCCTCCGGTGAGTCCCCTCTGGGCAACCTCATCGCCGACGGCCAGCTCGCCGCCACCAGGACCGGCGGAAACGCCCAGGTCGCCCTGATGAACCCGGGCGGCGTGCGCGCCCCCCTCACCTACCCGGGTTCGCCCGCCAAGGAGGGCGACGGCGTGGTGACCTACGGCGAGGCCTTCACGGTGCAGCCGTTCAACAACCTCGTGCAGGTCGTCACGCTCACCGGCGCGCAGCTCAAGACCGTTCTGGAGCAGCAGTTCACCGGCGGGCCCAACAACCAGGCCTTCACCAAGATCCTCCAGCCGTCGTCGAACCTGACCTACACCTACAGCACAGGTGCGGCGTGGGGTTCGAAGGTCTCCAACCTGAAGATCGACGGTGCCGACGTCACGGACACCCAGACCATCCGGGTCGCCGCCAACAACTTCCTCGTCGGCGGCGGTGACGCCTTCCTGGGGTTCAAGGACGGCACGGACCTGTGGAGCGGCCCGCTCGACATCGACGCCTTCGCCGCCTACTTCGCCGCGAACCCGTCGATCACGCCCCCGGCCCCCACCCACATCACCGTCACCCCGTAGCCCCACCTCTCTGGGGCCACGGGAAAGGCCCACCGGACTCGTCCGGTGGG